>JAPOSK010000543.1 GCA_026709725.1 Paracoccaceae bacterium
CGCCCTGCGTCACACGAAAGGCCATGGAGACATCCTCCGCGACGAGCAGCTGGAGAGCCGGCATCGTGTCCATCAGGAGGCCAGCCCGGTCGGGAGCACACAGCGCCAGCGGTGATCATGCGTTGGTGCATGGAGGGGTATCTCCATCCGGCATGCATTGACAGCCTTCAGGCATCGGGTCCGAAATGTACATCCGACCGGGTCCCCCAGGAGCGAGGGAACGATACCCCGAATCTGCCCAAGCTGACCGGACATCTCCGGTTGGGGCAAACAGGCCAGCAAACCATGGGTGTAGGGGTGCCGCGGTGCTGTGAAGACACGTTCAGTCGTGCCTGTTTCAACCATCTCTCCCGCATACATGATCAGAACCCGATCGGCCATCTGGGCAACAACACCGAGATCATGTGTGATGATAATCACACCGGCATTTATATCCTCCTGAATATCCTTGATAAGGCGGAGGATCTGGGCCTGGACGGTGACGTCAAGAGCGGTGGTGGGTTCATCGGCAATGATAAGCTTGGGTTCACACATCAGGGCCTGGGCAATGACAACACGCTGGCGGAGACCACCGGACAGTTGGTGTGGATACTGGCCAAGGCGGCTCCTTGCCGCTGAGATGCCCACACGATTCAGCAACCATATCGCCCGCTCTTCGGCTTCAGACCGCCGCCCGCCCCGATGCCGCCGGTAGACTTCGACAAGCTGGTTGCCAATCGTGTATGTCGGATTCAGTGCTGTCATGGGATCCTGGAAGATCATGCCGATATCGTTCCCAAGCACAGTTCGCATGGCGGCCGCCGAGAAGGTCGAGAGCTCCTTGCCATCGAACAGGATCTGCCTGGCTGTACGGATTGCCGATTTCGGCAGAAGATCAAGAATTCCCAGTGCTGTTATCGATTTGCCGCAACCACTTTCGCCAACGATTCCAAGCACCTCGCCCGACTTGAGCGAGAGGTCAAGTCCATGCACTGCGCGCAAAATGCCATTTTGTGTCCCGATACGGATTGTCATGTCCCGGACATCAAGCAGGGTCATGATCGTCCCTCCGGCGCAGAAATATCGCGCAAACCATCACCGAGCAGGTTGATCGACATGACCAGAAGGAAAAGTGCTGCACCGGGGATCATGATGAGCCAGGGCTCAAAGAACAGGTAATCCTTGCCTTCGGCGATCATAAGTCCCCATGAGGGTCGCGGGGGCTGAACACCAAGACCGAGAAATGACAGTGCGGATTCAAGCAGGATCGCATGCGCCATTTCCAGCGTTGCAACCACAATCAGGGCATCCTTGATGTTTGGCAGCAGCTCAAAGAGAATAAGTCGCCAGGCAGGCATGCCAAGTGATCGGGCTGCCAGGAGAAAATCCGCATCGCGGATCTGGAGGGTCGAGGACCGGGCGACAATGGCAAAGCCATCCCAGAGCAAAAAACCGAGAATAACAATAACCAGCTGGAGCGACGAACCAAAAATCGCAGCCACCGCAAGCGCAATCAGGACAATGGGCATTGAGAGTCGCGATGTGATGATGAATGTGATGACCAGGTCGACCCGGCCACCAAAATAGCCTGCAAGAACCCCAAGGAGCGTGCCGATCAGTCCGGAAATGATCATTGCCGAAATCCCGATAAGCAGGGACAGCTGGGCCCCATAGAGAAGGCGACTGAGATAGTCGCGACCAAGCTGATCAGTCCCCAGGACATGATTCCAGTCTCCGGTCCCGGCCCAAACGGGCGGCTGCAGCCGGGCGAGCAGGTTCTGCTCAATCGGGTTGTGGGGAGCCAGCAACGGTGCCGCCAGGGCAAGAAGAATAATCAGCCCCAGCCCGCAGGACCCAAAGAGAAAGCCGGAATGGTGTCGCGCGCGCCGCAGAACAATCGCCCGGGGCGAGGGCGCTTCGTGTTCGGGCAGATCCAGTTCAAATTCTGTCGACTGTACCGTCATCTCAGGTCACCCGAATCCGGGGATCAAGCCAGGCATTGATGAGGTCGCCGGCCAGATTTAACCCGACATAGATAAGAGAGAGAATCAGGATGATGGCCTGGACTGTCGGCAAATCGGCACGAGAGATGCTTTCCCATGCCAGTTGACCGATGCCATGCAGGGCGTAGATGCTTTCGATGATGACTGAACCTCCCAGCATGTAGCCAAACTGGACTGTTGAATGACTGACAACGGGGAGGACAGCATTGCGCATGGCATGCTTGACCAGAACCTGCACAGGATGCAACCCCTTGGCGCGTGCTGTCCGGATATAGTCGGACCCCAGAACTTCAAGCATCCCCGACCGTGTGAGACGCATGATGGCCGGTGTCGCATAGTAGCCGAGAACAATTGTCGGCATGATGAAATGCTGCCAGGTGCTGTTGCCGGACGGAGGCAGAAGTGGCCACCAGACGGCAAGTATCACGATGAGAACAAGGGCGAACCAGAAATTTGGCAGGGCCTGACCGAGAACTGAGAGGAAAAGCGCCAGGCGATCAATGATTGAATTGGGGTGGACTGCGGCGAGAATCCCAAGCGGCATGGCCAGCAGAATTGCAAAGAGCAGTGACATCGCACCCAGCCGTAATGTGACCGGCAGGCGTTCGGCAATCAACTCGTGAACCGGGGTTGAAAAATATGTGCTGGTTCCGAAATTCCCCTGCAATGCACCCGCCAGCCACTCTCCGTACTGCACGATGAGCGGCCGATCAAAGCCGAACCGGATCCGGATGTATTCAATATCCGCTTCTGAAGCACCCTCGCCAGCGATAGCGATGGCCGGGTCACCGGCCGCCCGCAGCATCAGGAAACTGAGAAAGGAAACAAACAGTGCAACCAGTATTGCCAGTCCGATGCGCTTCAGGATGAAGATATGCATCAATCAGCCATCGGAAAGCACGGGAACGGGGCCCGGCACGACGGGCCCCGACCGCGACCGGCTATTTCCAGCGCGTTGAATAAAATCGTGGCACCTCATCCGGATTGGGCACAAATTCAAGCTGGTCACTGAAGGCATAATTCACATTATACGAGAACAGTGGTACCCAGTATGCATTGTCTGCGATTGCCTTGAGAGCCCGTGAGTAGGCTGCCAATCGCTCGTCCCGGTCAACTGAATTGTCACCGATCGTCAGGTCAGCAATCAGCCCCTCATCACCAGCGTAGTCATCCTTTGTCGCCTTGAAGAAGTGGCTGGCAATCGCTGAGACATCGTGGAATGAATAACTGCCCCATGTCATGAAATTGAAATCAATTTCACCGGCATAGACCTGATCACGCAAAGCGGCGTATTTGAGATAGACAAGATTTGTCTTGATCCCGACCGCATCAAGATAACCCATGATCGCTTCGGCGTAGGGCCGGTTGCGGTAGGCGTGGAAATCAATGGTGAAGCCATCGGGATATCCCGCCTCCGCCAACAGCTCCCGGGCTCTGTCCGGATCATAGTCATAGGTTGCAACATCCTGTTCGCACCCGAACTGTGCCGGATGACAGGCGGAATGGACAACCTCCGAGCTGCCGCCAACCAGTGCCGTCACAATCGCCTGACGGTCAATTGCATGGGCGATCGCCTGCCGAACACGAACATCGTTAACCGGCGAGCTGTTGCCGGTCCGGTTGCTGCTGTCAAAGCTCAGATAACCAATCCGCATCGTTTGTTCGTTCACCACGCTGATTCCGGGGCGACCGGCGAGAGCGGCAGCCTGATCAGCCGGCACCTTCCAGATCCAGTCGACAGTTCCTGCCAGCAGTTCAGCAATCTGGGTGTTGTTGTCAGGGACCGTGCGCTGCCGAATGACATCAATGGAGGGCTTGCCCTTTGGTGATCCAGCAAAGTAATTTTCATTGCGCTCAAAAGTGATGGACTCGCCCGGGGCAAAGGCCGTGACCTTGTAGGGTCCGGTTCCAACCGGGGCCTGACCCATTCCATCCGGCCCAACTTCTTCATAGTATTCATTGGGATAAATGAGAAGTGGTCCCGCAAGGAACTCAAGCGCAATCGGAGTGGGACGTTTCATGTGCAACCGAACAGAATACGGCCCGCGTTTTTCCGCCCGATCAATCCAGTTGACATTGCGCTGGGTCAGGACACCGTTCTCCGGATCGGCCATACGATTGAGCGTGTACACAACATCGTCAGCATCAAAGGCCTCACCGTTGTGGAAGGTGACACCCTGACGCAACTCAAAGTCCATCGTTGTGCTGTCCACAAAACTGTAGCTCTCAGCCAGCAACGGCTCGAACTCGAGTGTGTCAGGATTCTTGAAGAGCAGTGCGTCCCAGATCAGGCGCCCGACAATAATCCCTTCTCGCAGGACATTGTAATACCGATCCAGAGTCGCCAGTTCACCCGACCAGGCGATATTCAGTGAATTGTCATCCGGGCCAGCATGACCCGCAGTCCCTGTCAAGCCGATAGCCATGACAAGGGATAGAGCAAGTGATCTCATGAGGTTTCTCCTTTCATCTGTTGCTCAATTTCAAAAACCGTCCAGTCAATCTGGCCCAGTTCTGCACGCAGCGCGTCTTCCAGAAACCGCTGGTGGGTCGCCGTCATGCGCCTGTCTGTTGAAGCAATGGAGACCGCACAAAGACCCGGATTGGTCTCCGGTCCGGCAGCCATCCCGACAGCCCGCACACCCGGCAGCACCTGACCTGTATTCAGAGACACACTGGCCAGACGCGTCATTGCGATTGCACGGTGCAGATCATCGGCATCCAGGTCGAAGTATTCCTGATACGTCTCCAGATTTCCCGCAACAATCCGGGAACAGAGCGGCTCCGGCTGCGCCGCCAGCAGTGCAAGACCACCAGCCCCTACCCCCAGGGGCCGCCGTGATCCTTCAAGCAGTGTCAGGGCATGGAGCGGCAGGGTGCCGTCAACGCGTCGCAAACAGAGCGAATCCCTGCCGGACCTGATAAGCAGGAAAACGGTCTCACCCGTGAAGTCCCGGAGTTTCTGCAATGTGCTTTCCATGAACTGGGTGATGTAGAAGATCCGGGCCGCACTGCCCATCTGGTAGATTTCCAGTCCGAGGTGATACTTCCTGGTGAAGTGATCGACTGTCAGCAGCCCTTCATCCACGAACGCGCTCAGCAGTCGATGTGTGGTCCCAAGCGTCAGGTCAATTTCCTCGGCCAGCCGCTTGGCTGTAATTCCATCCTCATTGTGACGCGCGACACCGCGCAGGATTGCAATCGCCCTGTAGACGCTTTGTGTTCCCGCAACATTCTGTTTTGAGACGCCGATGGGTCGCATCGAATCGTGCATCATAATTCTCATATTATGAAAATAACATTTCATATTATGAGAGTCAAATGCGGATTTGACCAGAAGCGGGATTGTCGCAGACGATGACCTCAATCCTGACCCGGAATGGTGCACGATGAATCCCGCCCCCGTATGGCTGCCGGGTATTCCGTGTGTGTCATCAGCATGCGCAGGAAAAGCCTTTGAAAAATTCAATAAAATCAATGGCTTAAAAGTGTCATCAGCATGCGCAGGAAAAGCCTCTGTTGCGATGATGCCTGATCTGAAAAGCGTTGTCCGTCATCTTCCCGCAGCCACTGCAGAGGCAACAGGCAGGAGACATCACTCCTGTCCGAGCAGACGTGTTTCGCGACAGTCCGGGGGATGCCCCGGGAAAACGGCGGTGACAGAAGTCCGTGCAGAAGGCGGAGATGAAGAATCAGAAGACCAGAGGCAGCAAACAGACCAGGAGACAGAAGGCGGCAAAACTGCGCCAGCAGGCGTTGATGGCGGCATCAATGTCGGCAACGGTCAGGGTTTGGCGACCAGCACCGTTGGTGAAAGGATCGTCGGTTGCTTCCCCACCGTAGGATCGGGGACCGGAGAGGGCGATGCCAAGGACGACAGCCATGGCGGATTCAGGCCATCCGGCATTGGGTGAACGATGCTGACGGGCCTCGGTCAGCATGACCGCAAGAGCCGCGGGGGTTCCATGCGCCAGAGCGATCAGCAGGCCGGTCAGGCGTGCAGGGATCCAGTTGAGAACATCATCAAGGCGTGCGGCGGCCCAACCAAACTGACTGTGGCGCGCGGTACGATGACCGATCATGCTGTCGGCAGTGTTCACAAACTTGTAAACAAGAAGACCGGGCAGTCCCGCGATGAGATACCAGAAGGCGGGTGCGATCACTGCATCGGAAAAGTTCTCTGCCAGACTTTCAATGGTCGCCCGCACAACATCTGATTCATCCATCTCACTGACATCCCTGCCGACAATTTCTGCAACCCCCTTCCGGCCCTGCTCAAGATTGACCCGCAAACCACAGGCCACGAGGAAGGCATGCTGCACCAGCCCTTTCTGGGCCAAAAGTACGGAAATGATCAGAACTTCCAGCAGTCCGAAATCCGGAATTGCACTCAGGATCAATCCGAACAAAATCAACAGGAGGGCGACAACGACGATGAGCAGCACACCATGCACCCGGGATCGGGCTCCATGATTGTAGACATCATCCGCCCAGTCGATCAGGCGACCGGCAAGAACCACGGGATGGGGGAAGCGATCCCAGATGGATCGGGGGTCACCGAAAATGGCATCAAGGACTAGGGCAAAAAGAAGCAGACCGGCGGAACCCATTTTACAGCCCGGGGTTCACCCGCAAGGCCCGGATGTGAAACGCTTGCGGAACTGCTCGGGGGAGGGCTGCATGCGGTCCATCCGGGCCTCCGGGTTTTATCTTCTCATCGCCAACCGGTTTTCGTGGCCGGCCGGACCATTCGCATTCATTGGGTGCCGGCACACTTTGCGCGATCACAGTCTCATCCCTATCATGCCCTGTGATATGTTTCAGCATGATTTTGCCAGGGCGGTCCGAACCGGTGCAAAGCTTGTGCGGTGGTGCGAAGTTGGGCCGATTCTGTTCAGTGCCGCCAGGTGATCCCGGGTCCCGTAACCCTTGTTCCTGATCCATCCGTAATCCGGATACCGGCAATCAAGAGCACGCATGACTGCATCCCTCTCGACTTTGGCGATGACCGATGCAGCAGCGATCGAGACGGAGTCCCGATCTCCGCCAATGACGGTTGTAGCAGGGCATGGCAGGTCGTCGGGACCCCGGTTCCCGTCAATGAGGACATGGTGGGGGAGAGGACAAAGAGACCGGCAGGCACGGGTCATGGCCAGGAGCGTGGCCTGCAGGATATTGACTGCGTCGATTGTCGGGACATCAATATGGGCAACGGCAACCACTGCCATCGTCCGTATGGTTTCGGCAAGATGTTCACGCCGGGACGGCTTGAGTTTTTTGGAGTCATCAAGCCCTGCAGGCCATATGCCTCCGGGGAAGATCACAGCAGCAGCCGTAACAGGACCCGCCAATGCACCACGACCGGCTTCATCGATCCCGGCAACCGGCAGGGCGGGAGCACCATGTCGCTGTTCATGTCGAAAATGAGGCATTGATCAACCTGCCGGCGGGTTCAGTGTCTGCAGGGCATTCGCAATCGCGTCACGGATGGAATCCTCATCATGAACATGGTGGCAGAGACCAAGGATCAGTGCAGCGGCAAACGCCATCGCATTTGTGGTCCCTGCCTGATCAAATCCCCTGAGAATCTCTTCGTAGACAGAATCCGCATCGTACATGGCAGCATTATCGGTGTTATGGCGGCGATTATTCTGCATGGCGGTGCGTCCAGACGGCCTTCTGCGCCCTTGCGATTTCGTCAACCGTGGGATTGAGCCAGCGATTGGCAATCACCTGATCGGGACGGATCAAATACACGGCGGCGGGTTGATCGCCCAGATAGCGCTCCGTGATAAAGGCATTGGGTTGAATTGTGACGGCAGGGATATCAGGATCGGTCCTCCCATCACTGCCGATGAACAGCAGGGTGGGCCTGGTGCGAAGCCGGTCCATCAACCAGCCGTCCGCCAACGGTGCGTCGGCAGCAACGGAACCCGGACGGGTTACCGCAGGCAGGATTCCGCTCAATGGATCGGGCATGGGATAGACAGCAGGAGTTGAGAGTCGGCCTGAATTCACCCAGGCCCTGGCAAAGGGTGCGCAGGCTGCAAGGCGCAGGACCTGGTTGCGGAAGATCTGCTCGATGGGAGTGGCAGGAGTCATGAACCGTGTTGCGCGAACAGTGTGTGTCATGTTTTCATCGGCAGCATAAAGGCGCTCGCTGTTATAGTCATTGAGGATAGCAGCCGGTGCACTGGACTTCAGAACAGCCGCAAGCCGCCAGCAGAGCGCATCGATATCCTGCAGACCGCTGTTACCGCCCCGGGCACCAAATGGTGAGAGCACATGGGCAGAATCACCGGCAAAGATAACCCGTTCATGAACCAGGTTTTCGAGACGGCAGCATTTGAAGACATAGACGGAAACCCAGTCGATTCGAAATGAGCGGGTTCCCACGATTTTTTCAATCCGGGATCGAACCCGCCCATGCTGTTGCTCATGTTCGGGGTCCGCTGTGGGACCAAGTTGCAGATCAATGCGATAGATGTTGTCGGGCTGCTTGTGCAGAAGGGCAGACTGGCCGGGGTGAAACGCCGGCTCAAACCAGAACCGGCGTTCAGGCGGGAAGGGAGTCTCCATTTCAATGTCAGCGATCAGAAAACGCTCTTCGAACGTGGTGCCATGGAATGAGAGTCCGAGACAGGATCGTACTGTCGAACTGGCTCCATCGCAGGCAATCAGATACGCAGCGGACAGATGATACGGGCCCGACTGTGTCTCGATTGTGACGAGGACATCATCCTCGCGCAGGGCGATACCGGTAACCGTGTTGCAAAAACGCAGGTCAATCAGATCCGATGCCAGGGCGACATCAAGAAGATAGTCCTCGACATAGTATTGCTGCAGATTGATGAATGCCGGACGTTTGTGGCCTTCTTCCGGCAAGAGGTCGAAACTGAAGATTTCACAGTTGCCATGAAAGGTCCGACCGATCTGCCAGGTGACGCCCTTGGCGACAGCCCGATCACCGATATGCAGCCGGTCGAAAATCTCCAGAGATCGTTTTGACCAGCAGATGGCCCGCGAACCTGTCGCCACCTGATTGTTGTCATCAAGAACGACCGTGGCGATGTTGTGATTGGCAAGTTCAATGGCAGCCGCCAGCCCCACAGGACCGGCCCCGACAATAACAACCTGTTTTCCGGATTCCGATCGTGCGAGGCCCGGGGGCAGGGTGGGAGCAAAAATACGTCGCGGCGGTGGCATCAATTATCGGGGGGAGATCGCGGTTCCGTTTCGCCCTGCAATGATGCCCACAGAACCCGATCCCGTTCCGCCGTCCAGATTCGGGGCGTGTCGATCCCGCGGGCTTCATCATAGGCGCGCGCAACATTGAATGGCAGGCAGTGCTCATAGATGGCGTAATCAGCAAAACGGTCATCGCAGGCTGATCGGGCTGCCATGTAGGCTTCCCTGAGTGTCCCGCCACGGGCAGCGACAGCGTTGACCGGTTGATAGGTGGCGTTGACAAACGCCCGGGTGCACTCAATGGCTTCACAGGCCATATCAACACCAACAAGGGCATCGCCCCGTCCCGGCGCAATCGCCTCCGGCTGAAATACGGCGATTGCATCCAGCGTCCTGTTCCAGTCCAGAAAGTGACCGTCACCACAATAGCAGGCTGATCGGTATTCCACGATATCGCCACTGAACATGACCCGGGCATCGGGAACCCATACGACTGCATCTCCCGCAGTGTGCGCCCGTCCGATATGCAAGATATCAACCCGACGCTGACCAAGATAGACAGTCATTGCAGACTCAAATGTCGTTGTTGGCCAGGTCAGCCCCGGGATGCCCTCATAACCCGCAAAGAGACGGGGAAAGCGCTGGAATTCGCTGTCCCAATCCTCCTGACCACGCTCAACAACCATCGAGCGTGCCGTGGCAGACATGATGATCTGATTGGCACTGTAGGCCGAGGCCCCAAGAACCCGGACAGCATGATAATGGGTCAGAACGAGATGGGTTATCGGCTTGTCAGTAACGCCGCGGACCGCCTCAATCACCTTGCCTGCGAGTCTGGGTGTGGCCTGGGCCTCAATCACCATCACGGCATCATCACCGACAACAACACCGGAATTGGGATCACCTTCGGCAGTGAAAGCGTAGAGGCCGGGGCCGATTTCAGTAAACGAGATCTCCTTGTCAGCGAGATCTCCCTGAGATGCAAATGATGGCATGGTGACGTCCCGGATTTCAATCACTGGCAGGATGGCAGGGCACGACAGTCTGCTCGATCGCCCCGAAGATTGACCGGCCCTGTTCATCCTCCATCCAGATTCGAACGGTATCGCCAAACCGCATGAATGGTGTCGATGGTGCCCCATCACGGAGCGATTCGATCATGCGAATCTCGGCAATGCAGGAATATCCCACCCCGCCCTGCTCAATTGGCACCCCCGGTCCGCCATTC
>JAPOSK010000162.1 GCA_026709725.1 Paracoccaceae bacterium
AATGGAATTACGCGGGGGTCACAGACCTATTACGATGGAACACCCGGAAACCTTAGCGAATCGCTGCCGTACATGATTCGCTTTCGCCGCACTGTGCCGGGGCAGCCCACGGCGAATGAAGATGTGGGAACGAGGGCTTGGACCGCGGATCCCGCTGTTCTGGTGTATGGACAGGATGGGCCGGGTGAACGTTTTATCTTTACCCGCACGGCAGATGATGATAGTGATTTGAGCACAATACCAGATCCGCCGACTTTTGTAAGCGGCCAAAACGACCCAAGCACCACCGCTTTTCAGAATGATGAGTATTTGCCTGCGGGGGCGGGCAAGGTTTTGTGGAGATCGCAAAGAACGTTAACATACACAAATGGAGTTTTTACGCGAGCCACCGCTTGGGGCGCGGTTGAGGAAGTGAACTGATGGCCCATGTAACCTTTACCCTGCCCTCCAGCAATTTCACTAGTGGTGGAGGCGTAGAAGGATGGACCGGCTTCCCTGCAAGCGGCAATGGCGCTCTTACCATACCCGGCAATTTGTTGAATCCTTCAACAGCAACCAATGTTCTTGATCAATTTTACTTAACTTTGTTTGAAGGAAATTACGAGGTTGCGTTTGAAGCCCACGGAACCGTGCCTCTCTCTGCCCTGGTTGAAAGTCAAGGGCAGCTACATCTTTCTTTCGCCGGCAACTCGTTCATCTTTAGAATCGCGCAAGATACCGCGGATCAAGACGACCCTCCTCCATACTACTGGAGGCTTCCGAATGCTGCGGCGGCATACGCGGCTTTTGAAGCGGTGGCGGGAACCCCGCAGGATAGTCCCGAGGGGACCCTAATTATTTGGGATGGGGCGGGAACCAATCCTTTTCCCAATACGGCGGATACGACCGCTCCAATGGTTTCCAGCGCGGCAACCAACACCACTGGAACCACAATCACAATTACGTTTGATGAGGGGTTGGATGAAAGCAGCGTTCCAGCCACGGGTGATTTTAATGTTCAGGTTGCCGGGTCACGGAGAACCGTATCGTCTTTAAGTGTCTCCGGCACAACGGTTGTTCTAACTTTGTCAAGCGCCGTGACATGGGGCCAGACGGTAACTTTGCGGTACACCTCCGGCACCAACCCGCTTCGCGATGATGCCACCACGCCAAACAACTTCCCAACGTCAACAGCCGATGTTGGCGTAACAAACAACCTGCCCACCCCCACCCTCACCGTGGGAACCGCCACTGTCGATGACGCGGCTCCCACAAACGGCGACACGGTGGTTTTTACCTGCCCCACGCCGGGCGGAACCGCAACAGGGGCAATAACCTACCAGTGGCAATCCTTGTCCGGCAGCACCTGGACGGACATCTCGGGCGCAACCAGCTCCACATACAGCAGAACCCAATCATCCGCGTCAACGGTAACGGTTCGTTGTGTTGTTACAAGGCAAAGTCAAACCGCCAACAGCGGCCAGGTTTCCGCCACTTGGAGCGCGGCGGCGGCTCTTTCCCTTGCCGTGGCCATTGCGCCAGATGATACCTCTCCCACTCTTGGTGATACGGTTACATGGACGGCGACCCTATCAGGCACCGCAACAACCTCTGGCACCCCCGGAACTCCTACCTATCAGTGGCAGCAAATCACCAACGCGGTGTGGAACGATATAGCGGGAGAAACAGGCAGCACATACGCGCACACGCAATCCCTCCCCGCAACGATAACAGTTCGATGCCAAGCCACCCAGCAGGGGGTCACGCAAACTTCCGCCAGCTCGTCTGTTGTTTGGTCACGGGCCACCCCCACAAGGGCTTTTCCCGATACGCGAACGTGGGAAGTGCCTCTCCCCGCCGCCCGCTACACAGATAGAAGCGGACTGAAGATCTGGGAGTGGGGCGCGAGTGTGGCGTCGAGCCGTCCGAAGGTTCCTGGTTGGCTTGAGCACAATAGTGAGGACGCCTACTTATCCGCGGTGGTTTTGAGAGAAGAAACCACTGGACCAAATGCCTACCGGGTCATTCTGCATTTTGAGCCTACCAACACGGGAACCGCTTTTGGCAATGAATCCCAAGACATATCGTCTGACTTTGAAGCCACGGGCTGGATTCGCTTAAATGACGGAACCAACACTTGGGAGTTGGATGTTGCCAATGATGTGGTTGGCACACCTCCCGCAAGCGAGCCGTACCGCTGGACCATTATCCAAGCAAAGCGAGCCGCCTACACAGCGTTTCACGAAGGGCTTGCGAGCAGCGCCCAAGCCGCAACCCTGACTATTACCGATGGTGTTACCGCCGCCGTTGGCGCGCTTCCAGATGCGGATGTTGGCACCGTTGCAATTACAGGCGATACCACGGCCACAAACGGAGATACGGTTCGTTTAACAGTTACTGTAACGGGCAACACCAGCGACACGCTAAGCTACGCCTGGACGGGCGGGACGGCGGTGGCGGGGAGCCCAAACCAGCGGGATGTAACCCGCGCAACAGCCGGAAACGCCGTGGCAAGCGTTGTGGTCACGGCGACCGGAACGGGCACGAACGCTGCCAGCGGGACAAGCGATGTTAGCGATAGCGTTGAGCATACGGTTGTGTTTTCCGCCGCCGCTGATACCACCGCCCCCGCCTTTGCGAGCGCCGCCACCAACGCCGCGGGAACCACCATCACCATTACGTTTAGCGAGGCTCTTGACGATAGCCATGTGCCCCCGAACAGCGCGTTTACAGTGGGGATAACGTAATGGCAACGCAAACCATACGATTAACATCCAGCACCCACACCTATAACAGTGTGGGGAATGTAAAACGGTTCTTGGCGAACACGCCCGCGCCGCGCATGAATGCCGCTTTTGTTGAAAGCGGGTCCGCGTTTTTTGGCTTTTTTGAAATTCGAGATAATGGTTTTATCGATTTTGATTTTAGAACCACCGCAAGCGGGGCAACATCCGCAAACGCAAACTTCACCGCCGCCTTTGCCCAAGCGTCGGTTGTTATAACGCAGGGGACAAATAGCCTAACTATCGATCTTGGGGAAATATCAGACGCGGATAGTGAAGATCCGTTTCGCGGCACAGACCCCAATCTAATTGACGACGCCATAGCTTTCTACAATGCGCTAAGTGATACCACAATTACATTCGCTTTTGACGATACCGTTGTTGCCACCAAACTAACCACCCCCACCGGGCTCTCCGGCACGGCGGGTGATGGCCAAGTTGCCCTGTCATGGACAGACATATCGAATGAAGACAACTACGAACTTCAATATCGAATTGGTTCCAGCGGCGCATGGACCGATTGGGGCACTGATCCCGCGGCGGGCTCAACATCCGCAACCATTACCGGCCTAACAAACGGAACGGGCTATCAATTTCGAATCAGGGCCATTGGCGATGGCACCGTATACACCGACAGCGACTGGAGCTCCCCAACCGGATCTGTAACGCCAGCCGCCGCCCCCGTTCAACTTGCGGCTCCTACTGGTTTGACGGGCACTGTTGGCAACGCCCGCGTCGCCCTTTCATGGAACGCCGTTGCCAACGCCAGCAACTACACGGTTCAACGCAGAACCCGTCCCACGGGGTCATGGGGCAACGCCGTAACGGTTGCGGGTACTTCGCGAACCATAACGGGGTTGACCAACGGGCAAGGCTACCAATTCAGGGTGCGGGCCAATGGTGACGGAACAAGCTACCTTACATCCGCCTACAGCGGACCTTCGACAACCCTAACCCCCGTTGCCCCGCCCGCGCCTACCATATCGGGCCGCACTATCACAATAACGCTTGATACCCCCGTGCAAAACGGCCAGACCGTAACCATTTCCTACAGCCCGCCGAACGCCGATTCTGACAAGATACAAGATGCCGCGGGCAATTTTGCGGCGGCGTTTGCGGGTGAGGCTGTAACGAACAATGTTCCCGGGGCGGTGGCTGTTAAGCTGGCAACTCCAACGGGATTAACGGGAACCGCGGGGGATGGTGAAGTTTCTCTTTCGTGGAACGCCGTTGCCAACGCTTCGGATTACGATGTGCAATACCGGGCGGGAAGCTCAGGCTCTTGGACAGACCACGGCAGTCCCTCAGGCACAAGCACAACCGTCACAGGGCTGACCAACAGCCAAGCCTATGAATTTCGAATCAGGGCGGGGGGAGATGGCACCAATTACACCGACTCTGATTTCTCCAGCGCAATATCAACAACCCCCGTTGCGCCAGCCCCAACAGCAACCAAGCTCGCCACCCCAAACCGACCCACGGGAGTTGCCGGAAACCAGCGGACAATCATATCGTGGACTGATTCGAACAGCGGAAACGAATCAAGTTACACCATTCAATATCGAATTGGTTCCAGCGGCACATGGCAAAACTGGACGCGCACGGGGAGTGGCGATAGCGAAACCGTAACCGGCCTAACCAATGGCACGGGCTACCAGTTTCGCGTTAGGGCCGATGGGGATGGAACCAGCTACAGCAACTCGGACTTCAGCGCCCCAAGCGCAACAGTCACGCCCCAAGCCCAGCAACTGGCAACCCCAGCCGCCCCGACCGCAACAGCCGGAAACGCCCAAGCCACAATTACATTTACGGCTGTCACAAACGGCTCAAACTACGATGTTCAGCGAAGGGCGGGAAGCGGCTCTTGGGTTAATGTAACAAGGAGTGACGATACCGCGCTGAGCGAAACCATAACGGGGCTGACCAATGGCACGGCGTACACCTTTAGGATTCGCGCCGTTGGAGATGGAAGCCGGTTTACCACCTCGTCTTGGAGCGCGCCGAGCAATTCCGTAACACCGACCACGGGGCGAACCACAACCCAGGTTGTGCGCTACGCGAGAGCCACAACCCAGCCCGCCGCGCCCGCAACAACGGTCGAAAACCCGGGAGCCCCCTGGACCACAACAAGTGAGCCCGACCCAACCGCCACACTGAATGTTTATCAGCTAAGTTGGACCCGCGTTTATGTAAACGGAACATTTCAGAGCGCAAGCGGCTCAGTCAGCCAAGTGGCCGCGGCTTTTGGAACCTTAACGGTTTCCATTAGCAGCTCGGATAGCAATAACCAAGTTCCCGTTAACGCCCCGGTGCGCTTCACGGCAACCCCCGGAGGCACCGCAACGGGCCAGGTAACGTATCAATGGCAGCGGTTTAGCGGTGGGTCGTGGGTCAATGAAGGCTCAGCCAGCGCGTTGCGAACGCTTGATATAACGCGAACAACAGCTCAAACAGTTCGAATTCGGGTGTCTGCCACAACACCTGAAATTACCACCCCCGTTGTAAGCAGTGAAATTAGCACCCAGTGGATTGCGACAACCATTACCGCTGAAGCCGGCCCCAACCAAACCATTGGATCTGGAAACAGAAGCCGACCGCTGGGTGGCGCGGATAGCATAACCAATCCACTGGGGTCGACAACCTATGCTTGGGCAATAACATCAGGAACGGGCGGCTCGCTATCCAGTGCCACGGCCCGGGAGCCCACTTTCCAAGCCCCCACCCTGACGGCCGGAAGCGCGAATCGTGTTTTTACCATCACCAAGCGGGTTACAAACAATGGTGTAACGTCAGCCGCCGATAGCGTAACAATTACAGTTACGGCCCCTGAGACTTCAACCATTACGGTTGTGGATACTGTTTATCGTCTTGAAGATGCGGGCGATACTCCCAATCGCCCAACGGGGGGCACAACGAACGAGCGCCATACGCCTTCGGGCTGGGACAGAGACCCTCCAAGCGATGGAACCTGGACAGACGATCCCCAGGGTCCAACAACAGAATTGCCATTTGAGTGGGTGGCAAAAGGGCGAAAGGTTGATGGAAGCTGGCGGGAGTTTAGCAATCCCGCCCTGTGGTCAAAGCTGCCGCTTGAGGGGCGGGCGGACCTTGCGTTTATTTATAAATTGGCCCCGCTTGAAAATACGCCAACAGACCGCCCTTCCAACACGGCGCAATACAATACCGATACCAAACGTTTGCGTTTCGATCGAAACGACGATGATTTTGATGAAACGGCATCAAACGGCTGGCTGGTTTCAATTCCCACCACCGTTCCCGCTGGGGAAAGAATTTACATTCGCACCGCAACCGCCTCAGGTGTCGGCGCAATACCAATAGAACCCAATGAATGGGGAGATATATTGCCTTTGGGGGCCGCGGGGTCAGAAGGCGTTGGAATTGAGTACATCTTTCGCGCGGCTAGTGACGATACCACTATTGCAAGCGGTTTGCCGAACAACGATTGGGGGTATGACAATCCTTCAACTCCCTATTATGACGGAATACCTCCAGACACGGCGTTAAACAGAACCAACCCCTATTTGATTCGTTTTTCCCGCAAGGTCCCCGGCCAGCCGGATGCGGGGGATCTGCCCTACAATGTGGTAAGCGGGGCAAGGGTCAGAAAACCCGGCTGGGGCAACTGGGTTCAAGATGCGGCTGTTCTTGTTGTGGGCGCGGATGGCGCGGGGCGGGAGTGGATATTCCGCCGCACCAACAGCGACACGGCCCCTACAATTCCCACAACCAGCACGGCGAACCGGATGGCGGATGATTACCGCCCGCCAAATTGGGTTGACGATCCGCCGTCACCTACCGCAACACAGCAATATGTGTGGGCATCGAACCGCAAAAGAACCAAGACGGATGAGAATTGGCAAGAGTTCAGCACCGCAACGCTATGGTCGAAATGGGCCAAGGATGGGGATGGAACACAGTCGCTTTATTCCCGCAACAACACGGGCACCGCGCCAAACAGCCCATCAAGCGGGGTTACATTAACCAGCGCGGCTTATCAGCAAGATAATTGGTCTCCTTCTGGAAACACATGGACGCGAAATCCAACAGGGGTAACAACGGATTTGCGGTATGAGTACATTTCGCAAAGGATAAAAACAAACGGAACTTGGGGAGCGTACAGCACACCAGCCCTGTTTTCCCGGTGGGGCGAGGGGCAGCGCGGGCAGCGGGGATCGTCTGGCTACTTGTGGTGGGGCGGGACCGCGACAGATACAGCCCCAGCCAAACCTTCGGCCACGGGTTACAACTTCACAACGGGGGTGCCGACTGGTTTAAGCAGCACGGATTGGTCTCCCAGCCCCCCAACAGCGGGCGTTGCATCAGGTTCCCAATCAGAAGTGTGGACTGTTTACTATACCGTACTAGAAAGTGGAGACTATAACGAAGCGACCAGAACTTGGAGTGGTCAAACAGTTACGTTTGGAGACGTGCAAAAAGGAATTAGCTTTACGGGGGTCGTGTCTTTTGATTCAAGGAGTGGCCGGTTTAGCAGCGGAGACACAGAAATAGATGGTGAAACAACAACTATCGACGGAGGGGCAATTAGAACAGGAACGATTTCTGTTGATAAATTATTGTCTAACAGCACAACGACAAGAGTTGCGGTAGGAGAAGGTGAGCAGTTTGGTTTAGGATTGAGTGGCTCAAATAGAGTGGAGTACGACGAAAGACTTTATTGCGTCACAGGTTACTTTGAAACAAGTTTAACAGAAGCCTGTTATGCCGTTGTCGGGGTTGCCAGCAACGCCAGTTCCATTGGAGCGGCGTTTGCCTATGCGGGTCCGGGAGACGACTATCACGTTAATCTTGCCACTCAGACTCATGCCATTTATCTTTCTCCTAACTTCAATGTTGACTGGGGTGGCGATGTTGTTGTTCGAGATTTACGTGTCACTGGCAATTTCACATTGCCAGAAAATGTGACTGTAACAGGTACGCTAACTGTAAGGGGAGCCACGTCTCTTCAAGGGGGTGCCACAGTAACCGGAACACTATCGGCAACCACAGAACTAAGGGTAACATCGGATAGAAAAGTAAAAGAAAATCTTGTCCCCATTGACAACGCTTTAGATAAGTTGCAGACCCTTGTTGGTTACACATTCGACAAGGATGGCGAAAGAAGCGCGGGCCTTATAGCTCAAGATGTTCAGAAAGTGCTGCCAGAAGCGGTAAAAGAAATAGAGGGAATGCTTACTTTATCGCCCACCGCCGTTCTTGGAATCGCGGTGCAAGCCATCAACGAATTGAAGAGGCAGGTTGACAGCCTGGCCAAAAAATGCCAGTAACCAGCACTCTTCCAATTACACTTCAAGACGTTGCGGAAGAGTTTGATAACGACTACCCTGATAATTTTCCTTATGGTTTAACCCAGTTTCTGGCTGGCGCATCAACCAATTACACTCCCGCGGGAACGGTAAACGGGGCTGGAAACGCCATACCTTCAGCCGTTCCCATAAACTTAACTGATTTTCTTGGGGCATCCAAAGGGCTTCCCGGCATTCGCAATTTGCGGGTGACACAAATTACCGCGGTTTCCGCGTTGCTGACTTGGGAGTGGCCTGTTGAGCCGCCCACACACACAATAGTTTCCGCCAGTATTGATGCGTATGCGGGCAATGTTCGCATATCCGGCAACGAAGGTCCCCCCAATGCCAGTTACCGGCTTGGAGTTGACACTCAAAGATTGGTGCCAAACACGGATTACAGGGTTGAAATGCGGGTTTTCTGGAGACCTCTTGCGCCACCAAGAACGGTTGTTTTGGGCAGCAGGGTTGCAGAGGTTGAATTCACCACCTTAACCGCTCTTCAAAGATCAAGGGATTTTTACGTACGATCTATTCTAGAGCCGGTTGCGCCAAATGATGCATCTTTTGATGTCTATGCCGATAGTCCCATTGGCGGATGGTCAATAACAGAGCTTATGCCAACTGAAACAATGGCTGTGTGGACCATTACCCTGGTTCAAACATTCGGTCAGATGCCATTCAACGAAATGAATTTTCTTGAGAACATGTGGTCGGAAGTTAAAAAGTTCAAAGATGCCCTCGGCCCCGTTAGAACAAGAATGCGAACTTTTTACAGGCGCGCAACCGGAAGTTTCCCCTATGTTCGCCCGGCGGGGGCGTCTTTGGGAGGCTTTGCTTCATATACAACACCCATCAGCGGGTGGAGCGTTGTGGATCCCGGGGCCACCGTGCCCGCTTTCACACAAGAGTTGCTTCAAACTTTTAGAAGGGATTTCACAGAAGAAAATTGGCAAAGCAACACATGGGGTCCCGTTACATACCGTCCTCCCCAAACAAACGATGCTGTTTTGAAAGCAACAATCGTGGGTCCTGAGACAGCGCGGTTAAATGAAGAAGTTAGGCTAACTTTTGCGGTAACGGGAACAGCGAGAAATCAAACTCCGGCATCCCATGTTTGGAGCGGAGGCGGAACCGGGCCATTTGTGCAATTCACGCGAAACACCGCCGGAGACCACACTGTAACAATTCAAGTAAACAGAGGGCCGTACATCGCAACAGATTCCCACACCGTGGTGTTCTCTGGTTTTGCGGTTTCCATAACAGCCGATCCCGGGCTTGAGGTGGTCACGGGGACAACGGTAACACTGACCGCGGTTCCAACGCCCGCTGGGGGAAACATCACTTACATTTGGAGCGGCGATGCCAGCGGCACATCGCAAACCGCAACCGTAACAAGCGCGGTGGTGGGGAGGGCAACGGCAACGGTTGTGGTTCAGAAGGGAACGGAAAGCGCAACCGCATCCATCTCGATTCGCTTTGTGGCAAACACAACACGAAGCAAAAAGTATTACCGCAACGCGGCCACGAGGCCAAACGCCCCAAGCGGCACCGCTTTTGCCATCTTTGATCAAAGCTCCATTGGCGCGTGGCAAGATACAATCCCGGCCCCAGCGATTGTGAATGGAGAAGAAGGGCCGCAATGGGAAGTTACTTTAACCCAGTACTTTAATTCAAACACCAAAGATGCAAGCAGTTTTGTTCGAAATGAATGGTCGGCTGTCACCCAGCTTAACGCAAACCGCATCACCGCGGTTATAAACGCTTTAACGGGAGGAGATTGCTATACCGCAAATCAGATTTACACCATAACTTCATCTGTTAGCGGCGGAACCCCGCCTTACACCTACAACTGGAGTGGCGATGTTTCAGGCACAAACAGCGATGCTGTCTTTAGGCCAACAAGAGCTGGAGCCAGTTACGAGTTTTCTCTTCGTGTTGTTGATGACGCGGGACTAAGTGCTTTGGCAACAGTAACCGCGTGTGTTGAACAAGGGGATAGAACCAGTCGCAGTTATGTTTATTATGCAAATTCCTCTCTTGATACGGGTCTTCAAGGACCAAGCTCCCAGTCGGTATCTTTGGGAGCAACGATAAGGGCGGGGGGTGTTACTTGGAGTCGCGTGCGGGACCCATCCAGCGAAACAAACAATGGCGCGACAGCGTCAGAAAATGTTTGGGCTGTCAGCGTAACCCAGGTCTTTCAAGAACCGGACAACCGGGAGGAGTATGATCCCCGTGACTTTTTGCGCAACGAATGGGGAACTCCCGCTATCGTGTACAACAAACTGGGGCTGAC
>JAPOSK010000072.1 GCA_026709725.1 Paracoccaceae bacterium
CCCAACCCACTCTGTTATACCGCCCGGCCCGCCCCCGCCAACCAACTCCACTTCAATCGAAGTGACTTTCGTGGGAACTTGAAACCGCCCGTTGGCAACGAAAGTGAACTCGCTTATGCCTTCCTCAAGGGACATTGAGGCCAAGCCAGCCGGCAAAAACGCCGACCCCTTGCCCCGCACAAAAAGCAAAGACAATTCCGCGCTTCCAGCCGGCAAAGCGGCGGTACCCTTGCCAGCGATGCCAATGTCCGCCACAACCAACGCGTTGTCATCGAATACGACCGTCCCCGCAACCGCCGAACCCAACGCGCCATACAATGAAACGCCGACCGCGCCACCCGCGAAACTGTATTCGCCCGCGCCGGTTCTGCTTGGATTGGTGAAAACATAGTCCGTGGAGCCGATGGTGATTGTGATGGCACCGCCGGAGCGCCAAGACGACAGCAAATCCAGCGGCGCGTCCGTTGTGGTGTCAGCCACGCGCACTGAAACCGTGCCACCCGAAACAACAATCAAATCCTGGACATAGCCAGTCCTGCCGGATTGAGCCGTGAACGAGTTGGGGATTTGGTGGTTCGCGTTGTCATACGCGCCAACCCACCCCCGCTCGCCAAACTCGTTGAGGTGGTCGCCGCTCGCGAAAGTTACTGTTGTTTGAGCCACTGGAAACCCCAAAAAAAACGGGCGCGGGCTTTGACCCCCGCGCCCGATGCGGCTTGTTTAGACCGGCTTTACGCGGTCTGCGTCAGCAGAATCGAAATCGCGTTCACCGCGAATGACAGATTGTCGCCCAAGGCCGGATCGTCCGATGTCAGCGCCACGTGCCACAGGATGTTCGCGGCATGGGTGTTGCCGTCGCACAGCAACAGCCGGACCGGATCGGGCAAGTCGGCGGACTGGATGCCGAATGACAGAATCTTGTTGTTCCGCGCCCTTCGGGTGGTGTTGTTCTGATTGTCCAGCGTCCAGTCGCCCGCCACGGTCGCCACCGAGACAGGCGTTCCCGAACCGCCCACCGTGCCATCGGTGTTGATGATGTTCGAGGTGCCGCCGCCGGCACTGGACGCGGGAGAGGAGTTGTTCGACAGCATCAAATACCTGGTGCCGCTCAACAGGCCCTCTTTCATCATCTGCAACGAACCGAGCGTGGGCAGGCCCGTGAAGCTGAAACCCACCGTGTCCGCCGCCGCCGCGACTTCCGCGCCGATTCCAGGCGGGTCGGTGTCGGTGATGTCCACGTCGTAAAGCAGATCGCCCGACGTCAAAGTGGTATACAGCCCCCAATGCGTCACGGCGAGCCAAGCCGCCGGTTGCGGTGGACCCCAAACGACTTGGCTTTCGTTTTCCTGCTCGGCCCCGTCGTCGTCCCATTGGCCCAGAGTGATTGGCCTCCGGGCGTATCCGTTGCCGCTCAACTCGGTGCCTTCCGCGCTGAAAAGCGCCAGATGGCGGGTGCCGTTGTGCAACCCGCCCTTGAACGCGAGGTCCGCCCCCGCCTGTTTCAGTCCCGCCGCCATTGGAATACCCTCCTGTTAGGCTGCTTCGGCGTTTAATTCAGCCGACAGTATCGAGTTCGTCATTCGCGGATTCGCCCTGCCGTTGCTGATCGTCATCACTTTGCCGACCAGAAAGCTCAAAACCCGCTTGTTGCCTTCGCGGTATTGCCGCGCCTGATCCGGGTTGTCCCGCAAAACATCATCGACCATCGAACCGATTTCGGCGGGGCAACTGATTTGCCGCACCCCAAGCCGCTTGATGATTTTATCAACCGCCCCAAGCTCGCCAAAAGCGATAACCACATCATCCCGCCGCATTGCTTCCGAACGCAACATCATGCGCCCATCGGTCAAGCGAACCATCGGATCATATCCTTCGGGCTGTGTAACGGAAATCGTCATTCCCACCTCAAATCGGTATGTCGAAATCGTAAGCCGACTGTTTCACAATGGGCATCATCACCCCGTCATACTCGGCAACCCAAGCCCCGCCACTCGAAGTGCGGGCCGTGAACTCATTGCGGTTATCGTACAACAAGCCATAGGTGAATGGAAACAGTGTGCTTCCGCTCAAATCGACCAACAAGCCGAGATCGGGGTCGCCAGGTTGCGATGGGTCGTCGTCCCCGCCGCCATCTTCATCGGATGGCGATGTCCCGACCCCGTTTTCCCGCAAAAACTCGACATTGTGCCCAAGGCTGTAGAGATACTGCGCCAGTTGTTGCGCCTCGGCTTCTGTGAGTTTCCCGCCCGGAGTTCCGACCGCCATCCCGCCAGATGGCGCGATTCCAGCTCGGTCGTTCAGATACCGCTCTCCGGGGTGAACGTCCCCTGAGTCTCCGCCGCGCATACCGCCGCTCGGCGAGTGAACCAGCTTGCCCAAAATGTTTTGCAGCGGCGGGCGGGACAGTTTCTGAAATTCGTCGGCCATGATCTAGTCCGGCAGCAAATCGGTTTCAACATACGCGCCCAGTATATCAACCCTGCGCCTCGCCCTGGTGGAAAGGCGGATGTTCCTGCCGGTACGCAACTGGCCCATCCTGTTCACCCGGAAACGGGTGCCGGTGTCCAGCCGCAAAGCGCGGCTTGAGCCACCCTCCAAATTCAACCCGCCTTTCCACGTCACCTTGTTGTCATCGGACCATTCAATCAGCACCGTGTCCTGCGCGGCGCCGCCATCCCGATGGGGTATGTCCACTTGGAACGAGTTCATGTTCGCCCGCTGCATATTCTGGAACAGCACCGGACTGATCGCCTCCCGGTAAACCTCCGAGTTCCCAGACGTATCGTCATCGACAGACCCCCAATCCAACCGCTGGTCGAATATATGATCCATGCCCTGCCGACCGGCCAAATTGCGCTGCCCAAAGCGTTCCACGCAGATGATTCCCGTCTCCCCCCTCTCGTGCCACAGGCCCATCGAGTAGTCGAAAGTCCAGTTTTTCCTCGCCCCGCCGGGGAAAGTCAAAATCAGACTGTAGAAATGATGCCCCTCCTCGGTGTACGTGTACCCCCGAGCCTGGCTCAAACTGGAACGGGCCACATCATATTCCACAGATTGCGTCGATATGCGCCGCACACCGCCGCTCGCCAAACTGTAAACAATCCCATCCGTGCCAAGGAAGAAAATCGAGTACAGATTCTTGGCGATGCTCGCCTTCGCGCCGCATCCGATCTGCACCGTGAAACTGTTGTCCCGCGCAAAGGCGAAATCCGCGCCGCCGGCATTGAACCATTGCTCGACGGTTTCCCTGCCAATCAGGAATATGCGGCGGTTCAGAATCTCCATGCCCACAATCTCGTCGGGATTCGTTCCGGCCTCGGCGAAATCCAACTGGTCGAACTGCACCGAGTCGAATTGCGAGTGGAAAAATGTCCCCGAGCGAGACGCAAGCAAAAAGAAATTGTCCACCCAAGCAACGTCCACCCAATCCTGAAACCCCAAATCCTCAAGGGTGGAAAGGTCGGGAACGGCGGGCGCGGCGACGGAAATCAATCCGGCCCCGCCCGATTTGCCGAGGTCGTACACAAATATCTCGTTGCGCGATCCCCAAATCACGCGCCGCCCATCGGTGGCGAGCTTGCGCGGCTCGCCACCCGGAGCCGCCTCCGCCGCCTCTGGCGTGTACTGCAAAATATCGGACTGCGCGATTCGGGTAACGCCGCCGGCAAACGGATCATACGGCCAAGGAATCATCCCGTTGCCGTCGCCGAACCGGACATCGAAAAAGAAGTATTGCCCCGTCAAACCCACAAGCCGCCGGCCATAGCTTGGATTCACGATTTCAAGCAGCCCGTGTACGCCCTTTTCCGGTGTCACAGACTGCGGCGTGGTGCGGGAAGGCACTCTCAGCCACCGGCGAAGGCCGGGACTGGAATACAGCATCACGGGAACCTTCGGAGTCTGCCCAACGGCGGGGGGCGTGATCTGCGTTGCGTAGAAATCGAGCAACCGGCTGCCATCGGCCTCGACCTGCCTGCCCTCTATCGAGCGCGAAGCCCACTGGATCGGGCGGTAAGGCACGGCCTACCACCGCCCGCCACGATAGCGGCCCAGTATCTGGTTGTATTTGCGGGTCACAAGCGCGGGATCGAGTATCGCGTTGTTGACTTGCGAATGGCGCTTGCGGATTCGTTTCAGCGCGACAGCCGCGCCCTCGATGGTCTGCCGGCTCAACCCGGAAGCCCGCCCGTCCTTCACGCCGTAACTCGGAGCCAGCTTGATCGCAAGGTTCAGCAACAAGGCTTCGCGGTAGCCGGGGGGGAACAGATCGTCGATGTTGTCCGACGCCGTGAACGAGGTGTCCATGACCGACGTGTAGTGCATTTCAAAACTGTCGCCGGACAAGGTGGGGGCGTTGAAATACAACCGCGCCGTGGGATGATCCCGCTCAAAGTACCACAGGGTCGGCCAAGTGCTGTTTTCGTTGTGGTTGTGTTGCAGCACGTTCAGTGTGACGCGCTTCATCGGCCAGTCATTGGTGTTGCCGACACGCCGATAGTTCAAATAGTCGATTTCCTCGACGGGGAAAGCGACTATCACATCCGGGTCCGCACCATCGGAAAGGCTGCCGGCCTTGCCAAAAGTGTAGATGTCTTTGGATTCGCTGAAGGTGTGTATGCCGTTCCGGTGGAAGGGAATCAGCAACCCGTCTTGGGTCCACTGATCCAGCATCCCTTTCAGCCGGCGCAAACCGCCGGCTTCCTCGTCGGCGGTCAGGGCGTCGCCGTCAGACTTGGCCCCTATCTCGACAATGGCATCGTGAATCAAATCGCGCCATGTTCCGGCCATGAGTGGTCATCACAGTTCGGTTTCGGAATCATCCGCCACGGGCGCGGGAGGCTTCTGTTTGGTGCCACGAACAGGCTTGTCCTCGGCATTGCCGGACCTGCGGGAAGCCTGGCGCGGCTTGGCTTTCAGCTTCGCCACGTCAGACCTCATATCCGCAAGTTCCTCATCCTTCATCTTGAGCTTCTGCTGCAAGGTCAGGATTTCCTCCTTCTCCCTCGCCAGCTTCCGCAGCAAGACATCGTTCTGTTTCAGGACGGTTTCCTTGGCCTTGTCGTCCTCGCGCACTTCGTAATCACCAATTCTTGGCACTTTTCCTTCAATCACGTCCTGCCGAAGCTGGGCAAAAGTTTCGGGGTCTCCCCCATTGGGGTGAATCCCGAGTTTCGCAGGGGTGTCAACCCACCCCTGCGAAGCCAAAACTTCCTCGTCGTGATCGTTCATGTTGAAGATGCGGCCATGCGGACGATCTTCGTGGTAGTACCAAGCGGTGTTTTCCAAGGCCATGAA
Source organism: Paracoccaceae bacterium (assembly GCA_026709725.1). Taxonomy (GTDB): domain Bacteria; phylum Pseudomonadota; class Alphaproteobacteria; order Rhodobacterales; family Rhodobacteraceae; genus MPNP01. The sequence continues at coordinate 5,296 of JAPOSK010000072.1, forward strand.
ACTTCTCCTATCAGCCACCAATCCTATCGCCGATATGACGAATGCCAAGCTCGGGGTAGATATTCTTGGTGCCGAACAAAATGTCCATCCTGTCAACCTCCGTATACTGCTCCTGGTTCCAGTCCGAAGTATAGGTGATTGCCAAGCCGGTCTCGTCGTCAACCTGCGAACCGCTCAAGAACGCGCTCTTGGGCGTTTTCAGTTTGACGTTGATGTATTCCAGCGCGTCGCCGCACATGAAAAGGGTTTGCCGGAACGACCGCGCCGACTCGCCCGCGCTCATGCCGACAATGGTGATCCTCGCGTTGTTGGCGGGAATCGCGTTAACGGTTTGGAAAGCGCTTTGGTTGAGGTTGGCCTCGTCGTTTCCACCGTCGAAATCGCGGTTTCCATCAACGTCTTCACCAGGATTCGGGATGTCCCGCCCAACCGCCTGTGTCGGTGGGCCAATGATCTCCGGGTAAATCGGAATCGTGGCCGAAGCGTTGGACGTTACCACATCTTCAGTCACGACAAACGTTTGCAGGTTGCCGGTGGAGCGGCGGTCGCCCCTTGGCTGAACCTCGTACACGCCGGCGATCTGAATCAGTTGGCCTTTCTTCAGCACGGTGCGGCTGCCAGACCCGCCCCAACCATCGGTGATGATGCTGTCGCCGGTGCGGGCTGCCGCGTTGGTGCCGTTGATCGCCGGCACCGTGCTGGAGTGAACCGCAGCACAATCCAGCGGTGAAATGAAGTTGCTCTCGATCAGGTTCCAACCCGCGTACTTGCCACGGTACATATCGCGAATCGCGCCCTGCACCATTTCCGGCGCGTCAAGGGCCATGACTTCCTCGGATATGCTGGCGACCGCGTAGGGGTCGATAACCGCGAAACGACGCTTGCGGGGAATGGCAACCTTGGAAGCGTGGGCCGTAACCTGCTGGCCCGCAGTGTGATCCAAGTCGCTGCCCGAGCCGCCTTCGTGGAAGAAGAACGTCTTGGAAAGCTCTTCGCCGCCGGCGGTGTCGTAGACATACGCCAACTCTTCCGCGCCGACCTCAAGGTATCGCTCGCCGTAGTCCTCGATGCGGAGGGTGTGATCCTCGTCCACCGTCTCGATGGCGAAGTGGTGCCGCTGGTCGATGGAGATTTCCACCGTCTTGTCGATCAGGGCGGATTTGTCCCGCATGATACGCCCTGTCTGCGCCCTGGCCTTGTAGGGCCGCTTCACAGTCACGGTGTCGCCAATCGAATCATCGAAATAGTGCTGATACGTCCGGTTGGAGATTCGCGGGAACACGAGGTTCATGGAAAGCCGGTAAAGGCTTTCGTTGGCGATCATTTGGGCGACCGCTACCCTGTTTTGCACGCCTTCAAATTGGATAGCCATTGTTCAACTCCGGGTTAGAACAAGTTGGCGACGTTGACCGACGGCTGGTTCACATGCGGGCGCAATTTCTTGTAGTCCGCATAGTTTTCCGATGCCGCCGCCTTGGTGAAACGCCTTTCGGGATCACCTCCACGCCGCGTTCTCAAATTGTCGATGTTGCCAACCGAGGCTTCCGCCGTTCCATCCTCAAGCGGCGGCTCGCCGCCCTCATCGGATTTCGCCGCCAATTCCTTGGCGAGTTCGGCCAGCAACTTCTTGTGCTGCGAAGTGGGCTTCCTGGCGATGTTCGTTGCCTTGCGGGGCTTTTCGACAAACTCGGTTGCCAGCAAAACGGCTTCGGCCTCGTGGTCCGCCATCCAGTCCAGCATTTGATAGCTGATTCTGGCGTTCCCGCGCTGCGCCTGATCCATCAGATTCTGAAACAGATTCTCCGGCGCGTTCTCCGCCTCGTCGAAAGCGGCTTGGAGGCTGCTCAAGGCGAGGGCGAATGGATCGCCAGCCGAATCTTCCGTTTCCTTCGCTTGGGGCTGCTGTTTGGCAGGCTGCTCCGGCTCCGATGCTTTTTTGGCCGACTTCCCGCCCACCAAGGGCTTTTCGTCATGCCAATTCTTCACATCTTGCAGGTACGCCTCCTCGTCAACAACGCCCTTCGCGTCCTTGTAGTCGTCTTCCACGGGGTAGTCGTAGTCGTACACCCCGGAATCGGACTTGCCGTCTTCCGCTTCCTGTTTGCCGTCAGGCTCCGCTTTGGCCTCTTGAGCTTCGCGCAACTGCTCGCGCAATCCCGCGTTTTGCTGCTCAAGAGCTTCCGACCGCTTGTTGGCCCGCTCGATTCGGCGCTTCATCCATTGCGGCAATTCGCCGCCGTCTTCCGCGCCATCGGATGCTTTCCCGGAGTCATCCGCCGTGCGGGAGGTCTCCGCCTCCCCCGCGCTCTCACCAGGCGCGTCTTGGTCCGGGTTTTCCGGCCCGGATGCCGTAGTATTCGTTGATTTTGGCTCCTCGGGTTGAGGAGCGTCCGATTTTTTTGCGCCGGCGTCCCCCCGCTCCCGAGCCGCGCGCCACTTTTTGAAATCGGAAAGGTCGGCCCCGACACCCTTCGGAGGGGTCCGGTCCGCGTGTTCGCTTTCGCCCTTTGGCTTGTTTTTCGACTTCCGCGTGGCGAATAGTTTGTCGTGGTCATCAGGCATAATTACATCCTACCCCTACTTTTCTTTGTCCGCAAGGGCTTCCGCGACGGCTTTTTTGACAAGGGCTTCGACTTGCCTTTGCAAGTCCTCTTCCCCTTTTTGCTGTAACTCGGCATCTTTCGCCTCCATTTCCCGACTCGCGGCCATGCTCTCGTTGGCCGACCCAATTCCTTCCAGCGCCGCTTTCGCCGCGTGTTCGTCGGCTTTGTTCAAGCCCTTTTCGATCTCGCTGTCCCGCTTCGCCATATCGCCTTCGGCGCGATATTGGAAACTTCGCATATTTATCTTGGCCTTTTCAACCTCGGCCTGCGCCTTGATGATTTCGGCTTCGGCCTTCTTCATGTCGGCCTGCGCCTGCAACTGCGCGATCTGTTGCTCAATCGTCGGCTGCGGTTCCGGCATCTTCTCCTGATCTTCCGGCGAAAGCAACTGCCTCGGCACCGCCGCCTTGAACCGCTCGGCAAACGCGCTGCTGTTCGGGATGTCCATGTTCGCGGCCAGCAAATCGCGAACCAGGCTCAAACCCTCCGGGTCCGTCCTGCCCCATTCCATCATAATCGTCGTAAAATCCTCGCGCAAGGTCGCGTTGCTGGGGCCGGTCGCCACCCGGCAGGAAAACCGGGCGTAGTCCAGCGTGTTGACCTTCACAACCTTTCCGGTTTGCCTATCTTCTATCGCCCGGTTGAGGTCGATCTGAATAGTCGTGTCATCCGGCAGGATCACCTGCCTCGCAATGTCGCCGGTGTAAATCCGGGGGATCATGTCCACCACAATCTCGCCAACATGAACCACCGACCTCGACAAATTGTCGATGAAATCGAAAGTGTTGGTCATCCCCTGCTCTTGCCGCTCTTGCAGGGCGACACCGGAAACCTCGTTTGATTTCTGCCCCAACTGCGCGTCGTGTATCCCCATCGTGTCCTGCATGATCTGGCGGGTCGCCGTCAACATCTGCAACTCGCCCTGCGCCATGCCGCTGGCGGCTTGGCGGGTCGGCATCGGAACGTCCGGCTCGTGGTTGTAAAGCACGTACTGGCGGTTGACCGTCTGATCCTCCCAATACTGCTGCAAACCCGCGATCTGCTCGGTCGTCAGAAGAAACGGCTCCTTGGGCGACAGGGCCATCTTTTCGGTGGCGGCGCTGTACCAGTAGTTCACCATCCGCATCGAGTCGTGCGCCTGCCGATGCACCGACAGGTAGACGCACTGCTCGGGCAAGTCAATCTCGCGCCCCATGACGGGGACAATCGGCAGGTGCATCGACGGCCAATCAAGCGGGCCTTCGAGAATATGGTTGTAAACGCAACGGATAAACTTCACCTTGTGCGACATGATTTTCTTGCGGCGGGTGATTTCGTACCCGTAGCCGCGCAACTCGTCCAGCACTTCCTTCACCGCGTCGCGGTAGAGAATCAGGCGGTCGGGTGAACCATCCGGCCCAACGGCCACCAGTTCCAAAACCTCCCGCTCCATCGGCTCTTTCCACCAGTAGTCGCACACCCGCACGGTGTCTTTGCTTTGACGCCAGAATCCGGCCCGGTTGCGGCCCTGCCCGCCGGTGCGGTTGTGCGAAGGCAGCGCGGTGGTCGATGTATGCTCGCCAAACTTGGCCTTGAACTCATGGATGTCCATGTCCCAATACTGGCCCACGTACCGGGCCGTGTCGAAATCCGCGTCCCTGCCGTCCGGCGGATCGTAGAGAATCGAAAAACGGTCCTTCACGCACTCCACCCGAATCTCGGGATTCCACGGATCGTCGGGGAATTGCCGGACATTCACCCGCAGCCAGCCCAGGCCGGACTCGCAGGAATGTTGCAAAGCGGTGCAATACTTGTCGTGCGCCTTGCTGCGGTATTCGATGTCCCGCACCAAGCCCTCCATGATTTGCGAGCGGGTGTAGGGCTTGTTCAGCGTTTCCTGATCGAACATCTTGAGATTCTTGCCGGCAATCTGCTTCACGTTGATGTCGAACTTGGTCCGCCGCGCCTGGTTCACCACGCCGAAAATGTACTGCGGCAACTGGTTCAAAGTCAGCATGGGCCGGTTTTGACGGGCGATCTTCGCCTCGTCGGGCCATTGCTCCTCGTATAAAAACTCCAAGTCCTGCCGGCCAACGTCGTACAAATCCCGCCAATAGCTTGAAGCCTCGTCCATGTTTTTCACGCATTCTTTCAGAATCCGGTCGTTCTCGTTCTCCCACGGGCTTTCATCCGCCATTTCTTCGCGGACGTTCACCATCGAATCGGAAGGGACGGGCTCCGAGGTCAAATCGACATCCGAGCCGATTTTGCCCTTGCCCTTGATCTTCACCTTGTTGTCATCGTCGGCCATCAGTGACTCATCCATCCGCCGTTCTTGTTGCCGGCGCCGGCGAATACCCGGCTCCTATGGTACACGCTTTTCTGAAACCCCTCGCGCTCGTCATTCGCGGCTTCCATGTATTTCGTCGCCCGCACCCTGCTCCGGTCGCGCAGCGCTTCCCGTCGCCGGTTGGGGCTGGACGCCCCTTCCCCTTCCCAACCAG
>JAPOSK010000049.1 GCA_026709725.1 Paracoccaceae bacterium
CTTGTGACCGGCGATGGGTGTCCCCCAGCCCTTGATTGTGTAGGCCAGAAAACAGGTCGGGCGGTTATGATCGATGGCGGCAAAACTGTCCGCCATTGTCTGCACACAGTTGCCGCCCAGATTCTCCATCAGCTCTGCCAGCTCTGTATCATTGCGCCGGTCAAGCAGGGCGGAGATGTCACCCTGGTCACCAAGATCGTTCATCAGGCGTGCGCGCCAGACGGCGCCACCCATATAGGTCAGGGCGGAATACTCCGCATTTGAGCACCGGTCGATCCAGTCTGAGAGTTTGTGGCCACCGGGTTCTGCAAAGGCCTCTTTTTGCAAGACGCCGTTCTTGATCCTGATTACATCCCAGCCAAATGTGTCGAAAATCCGCTCAATCCGCTCAAACAGGCCTTCGCGAACGATGCCATCCAGTGATTGCCGGTTGTAGTCAATGATCCACCAGCAGTTCCGCAGGTCATTCTTCCAGCCTTCCTGCAAGGCTTCATAAACATTGCCTTCGTCAAGTTCGGCGTCGCCAACCAGAGCAATCATGCGTCCGATCGGGATATCGTGACCCCATTTTTTGGCCTCCATGAAATCCTGCACAAGGGAGGCAAGTGCAGTGATTCCAACACCAAGACCAACCGAGCCCGTTGAAAAATCAACATCATCCACATCCTTGGTACGGCTCGGATAGCTCTGGGCTCCACCATAACCGCGGAAATTCTCCAGATTCTCCCGGGACTGCCGCCCCATCAGGTACTGCATGACATGAAAAACCGGTGATGCGTGGGGCTTGACCGCCACACGATCTTCCGGGCGCAAGGCAGAAAAATAGAGTGCCGTCATGATCGAAATCATGGAGGCTGAACTCGCCTGATGTCCTCCAACCTTGATTTTCTCTGTCTTCGGGCGAAGATGGTTGGCATGATGAATCAGCCAGTGCGACAGCCAGAGAAGGCGCTGCTCAATCGTCTTCAGATGCCTCACGCGATCAGACATGCATACGGTCTCCGGATTCTTGAGATTCCGAACCGCTCCTGCGGTCACATTGGCCACAGTCAGATCGGGCAGGCCCGGATGCAGCAGTCATCCCTGATTCATCGCGACCTGTCAAGCAGACGGGGCAGATCTTGGGCATCCTCGACCGGGGTTATCCAAACCGGCAAGGACAACCATGCATCATCTGTGATCATGTCAGGGGATCAGGGTCCATGTTTCCAGAGTCCTGCGCCGGGAGGGATGGTTGACACGAAACGCTGAATCCTCTGCAGACAATCCAGTCCCAATGGACCCTGTCCATTTCGTGGCCCCTGCGGCACACCCGGCAACATCAGCCTGAACACATCCGGACATCGCTCTGGCGCAGTCCGGCAGAACCAGACGCTGCCAGTTCTGTCTTCATGTGCTCTTCCGGGACGGCAACGTGTCAGGAATGAGCAACCCTGTCCAGATGCGCCGTGGCGAAATCGGGGAAACCCGATGCAGGCCCGATAACAGGGCATCACAACCATCTGTTCAGCTCTGGGAGAACCGCCAGCCCCGCTCAGGCCGTCACAAAGCCAAGGACCGTCAGACCGACGATGAACATGCCGACGGTGGTCAGGACAAGCCGTGTCTCGCGTTTTGCAGCATCTGCATCGCGCCTGGCGATGTCCTCCCGCAGGCCGGACAGCGTGGCGTTCATCCCCGTCTCGCGCTCCGCGATCCTCTCGGCCAGCCGGGCAATGTCGGTGCGATACTCTGCCTGCATTGTCTTCATGCGCTCCTCCGGGACGGCGACATGCCGTGCGGGTTGCTGTGTGTCCGATGCGTTGTCAATGCGTATCTATGGGACCGGTGCCTGTCACAGGTCAAGATGTTTTTGAACACGCCCGGCTGCATGACGGTGGCTGGGGTTGCTGTCTTGGTGACGGGGAGAGAGGTCCGTGTTTTTGGTAATGGCCGGAGCAGGGTTGGGTAGGTGGAGAGAATCAGGCTGCGTTGACAGGTGTTCGCATGATTTCAGCGATTGCGTGTTTTCCGCAACAGCAGTCTGGTGGCAGGATGGAGGAGCTGTGATGCGATGGTTCGGGGCAAACCGGTTCAGCCTGGCTTGAGGGATCCATCACCGTGCCCGGCACCGGTCACGGCATCCGGCACGACAGGGGAATGGAAACGCGATCAGTCGCCTTTCAGGCCTCCCATGCGGCAGATAATTTCCCACTCATAATCACGGACAGGCTGGACTGAAAGACGGCTATTGTTGACGAGCACCATATCATTCAGCTGTTCAGTCGCCTTGCATTCAGCCAGCGTCACGGGCTTTGGAAATGCCTTGACCGCCCTGACATCAACGCAATCCCACCGATCGTCATCCGTTGTCGAATCAGGGTGGGATTCGGCTGTCACCTCAACGATGCCGACAATGGCTTTTTCGGTTTGTGAATGGTAGAAAAACGCACGATCACCGATCCGCATCTTGCGCATATTGTTTCGCGCCTGATAGTTCCGGATTCCGTCCCACTCTTCACTGTCGGGAGCCTTGGCCATCTGGTCATCCCAACTCCAGACATCCGGCTCTGATTTCATCAACCAGCGTGTCATTGTTGATGTTCCTCCTCTGACTTATCCCACTGAAGTGGTGGCTCGCTCATGATTTTGTACCCCGTCTGCCATGACCCGTTAGAGGTGGGCTGGTCGGATCAAGGGGCCAGCGGGCCCGGACCTGCAGGTCGAGTTCATCGACATCGCCCTGCCGCAATCGCTCAATGCCAACCCATGCGATCATCGCACCATTGTCTGTACAGTATTGGATGGGAGGGGCAAGGAATGCAATGCCAGTGCATTGGCAGAGGGATTCAAGATTCTGGCGGATTACGGAGTTGGCGGCCACACCTCCGGAAACCGCGAGAACCCTGGGCAAGGAACCGGTCTGTGCCCGGAACGAATCAATAGCGGCCTGACACTTTCCCCTTAATGTATCACTGATGGCGAGCTGGAAACTCGCGCAGAGATCAGAGACATCGTGCTCTTTCAGGGCACCGCCCTCCCGGATCAGGATCTCCCGGGCCCGCAACATTGCGGTCTTGAGACCTGAGAACGACATATTGCAACCCGGTTGGCCAAGCAGGGGCCGTGGAAAGTCGAACCGGTTGGCCCGCCCTTTCCTGGCCATAATCTCTATGGCCGGTCCGCCCGGCTGCTCCAGCCCCAGGACCCGGGCAGTTTTGTCGAGTGCCTCTCCGGGAGAATCATCCAGCGTCCCACCGAGACGGACAAAACGGGTCGCGGACAGGACAGCATGGAACTGGCAGTGGCCACCGGACACAAGCAGGGAAAGATAGGGAAAACAGGTCCCGTTGGTCATGCGGGCCGTGAGAGCGTGACCGGCCAAATGGTTTACGCCGATAATCGGCCTTGCGGCACCGGCTGCCAAACCCTTTGCAAAACTGACACCGGCGAGGACACCGCCAATCAGTCCGGGACCTGCCGTGACCGCTATGGCATCCATGGACCCAAGGTCGAGACCCGATTCATGGAGGGCTCGTTCCGTACAGACATCAAGCCGCTCTGCATGCGCCCGTGCGGCGATCTCGGGGACAACCCCGCCATAGAATTTGTGCAGTTCATCCTGATTGAGGACCACCGTCGAGAGGACCTCCGGCAAGTGACCATTGCGATGCCGGAGAACGGCAACTGCTGTGTCATCGCAACTGCTCTCAATCCCAAGAACTGTAACTGACGGATTCATGGATCGCTCAGGCTGTGAAAACATCTCGAAGGCGGCAGGCAGGGGTTGTGTATGCCTGGATTTTCTCCGCAGGTCGTGGGCTGGAATTTGCAAATTTCCACAAAACTGACAAGTCCCGGCGCGGGTTGCAATACGGCACCTGGTGCGGATTGAAAAATGCAAGGGAGGAGATGTCCACGATGGGGCACCGTCCTGCCATTCTGACACGCCCTCTTGCCGATGCACAGCATATGGCCAGGCAACTCCACCGCCTTGACACCGCCCTTGATGTTCACATCGCACCGATGTTGACCATCAAAATTGTTCCGCATCAACTGAAGACCGGCACCGGCACTCCCGGAATTATCCTGACCTCTGCAAATGCAATCCGCTCCCTTGATCCTTCCATTGATGTATCCGGACTGACCGCCTGGTGTGTTGGGCCCCACACGGCAAAGGCAGCAAGAGACCGGGGGCTTGAGGTGAGAATCGCCCGGGGAACCGCCATTGATCTGATCGATCTTCTGCAAACAGACATGCGGGAACCCGACCTGCTCTACATCCGGGGAACACATATCGCCACCCCGTTGACACCCCGGCTTGTGAATGCCGGGTATACTGTTCACGAGATCATAACCTACGATCAGGTTGAGACACCGATTCCAGCACCTGTTCGCGCATTGATGGGGACCCATCGCTGCCTGGTGAGTCTTCACTCTGTCCGCACAGCACATATCTATATCCGTCAGGCAAAGGAGTGGCAGGGTCAGGGTCATATCCTGCTCTGCCGCAGTGCTGCAATTGCGGCAGCCGTGGGTCCGGGCTGGATCACGCAGCATGTCGATGACGACGCTGATCTCCTGCCGACCCTCCTGGCCCTCGCCAGGACTGTTCCATAAGCCTGATCCGGCCCGATGTCCTCAAAGAGCCATATGCAATTCTGCCATCCAGTCGATATAATGGGGGTGATGCTTTGACGAATTGGTGGAAATCCATGCCGGGACACGAACAGGACAGGACATCAGGAGACTCCGGTACCCCTGCTGTCGAAGAGGCGGAAATCGTCAAGGAGGGCGGCCCTGATATCGCTCCGCCCCGCCCCGGGAAAGCGGCGGCAGGCACCATCAGGCAAGCATCATCAGAGGCGGACGGGCCATTCAAAAAAACGGCTGGCTTCATCAGAACAGGCCGGACATGGATGTTCACACGACCTGATTCCTTGCCGTCAATGGCATTCAAGGGTCTCGTCTTCGGGATCATCGCCGCTATTGCCAGCGGGATTGCGGTCGTGATCTGGCAGGGGTGGTACCAGCAAACGGAAACGGTCGCCCCGATCGACGGAGACATGATTGAATCCCGACTTGCGGCCCTCGAAGAGCAAATTCCGGCATTGGCGAGTCGGGCAACTGACAGTGAGGCTTCAATTGTCTCTCTGCAGAGTTTTGCTGTCGATCTTGAGGCCGTCCGCTCACTCTTTGCCGAAGCCGGCCCCGGTGAGGCAGGATCAGTCCTGAGGCAAATCGATGACCTTCAGGCCAGACACAACGACCTTGGCGAACGCTTTGGTATCATCGCTGGCAATCAGGCTCAGCTGCAGACCGCCAGCACAAGACAGCAAGCGGAGCAAGAGAACATCGCCGGCCAGATCAACGCACTGGGCCTCGAACTCGATCTCATCCGGCAGTCGCTGCAGGGGATATCCGACACAGGCCGGACAGTGTCGGATCAGGATCAGGTTGCAGCCAGCGATGCAATCAACCGGCAGCATATTGACAGGCTCGGGGAACAGATCAATGCGATTGCGGTCACACTTGACCGCACAACCCGGGAGCATGGCGAAATCCTGCCCCGACTAACGAAACTTGAGCAGGACATCGCATTCACCATCGCCGCCCAGATGACCCTGGCGACAGACATCATCACGATACAGGATCACCTGGCGGTTCTGTCAGAACAGGTCCCCGACAATCAGCAGACTGTTGGAATCGTCCTCTTCAATCTTGGCGTGGCGGTGAGAACCGGATCGCCCTATCTGACTCTGCTCGAGGATTCAGGCATCGCCGACAGGGATCTGCCACCAGCCCTGGCTGAACATGCGGCCTCCGGGATCCCGACAATGGATGAGCTGCTGGTGGAGCTTGATGCCCTGTCCCGTCTCGCGGTCCGGCAGAATCAGGCAGCCGGGGCAACAGGGTTTGTCGGCGAGATCGGGCAGTTTTTCAAATCACTGGTTGCCATCCGCCCCCTGACACCCATGGAAGGGGACACCACCCGGGCAATTCTCTCCAGGGCCCGATTTGCTCTGGAGAGAGGTGCGATTGATGAGGCTCTTGTCATCATGGATGAACTGCAACCGGAAGCGGCAGCTGTGATGGCGGACTGGATTGCAAGTGCTTCTGCCCGTACCTCTGTCATGAGAGCATTGCGGGAGCTGAACCGCAGTTCGGCTCCACCGGAAAATCGCACCGATGGAGAAACGGAACCAACGCCTTCATGATCTGGTCACTGGTCAAGATCACTGTCTTCATTCTGGGCATCGCAGCATGCAGCATGCTGACGATCTGGGTGATTGAGCAGGACGGCATGCTGAGGCTGGAATTTTCCAACTTTGAGATCACGACTACAACCGGTGTCGCCATCGCAGCAGCGGTCCTTTTGGTGCCGGCACTCTGGTTGATCTTCTTCACGCTTGGTCTCATCAGGGCCGCTTTCCTGTTTGCTACAGGTGACCTGACAGCCGTGACCCGCCACATCCGCAAGTCACGTGAGCGCCGGGGGCTGGATGCACTGGCGGACAGCATGGTGGCCCTTGCCTCAGGGGAGCCGCGCATTGCAGCGGAAAAAATCTCGACGGCCTCACTGCATCTTGATCGGCCGGAACTGACCGGTCTCATTGCCGCCCAGGCCGAGGAACGTCAGGGTCATACGGAGAATGCCCAAAAAATCTACCGGGCGTTGCTGTCCAACCCGTCAACGCGGTTTTCCGGCCTGATTGGTATCCTCAAGCATCGTTTGGAGACCGGAGATACGAAATCCATACTCGAACTGGCCCACAAGGCTGCCGGAATCCGCCCCAGACATGCTGAGGTTCAGAAGATTCTTCAATCTGTTCAATGTCGCACAGGCGACTGGGCCGGAGCAAGGGCCACACTCAGGACCCGCTTTCGCCACAACCATCTCTCGCGCAAGGAATACGAGCGGGGCGAGGCAGTGATGGCTCTGGCTGAAGCCCGGATCCTGGATGCAGACGGGAAGACGCAGGATGCCCTGACACTGACAACCCGTTCGCTCAAGCTCCAGCCGGGTCTGGTTCCCGCCGCCACACTGGGAGCGAAACTGCATGCCGGGAAAGCATCCAGGCGTACTGCCGGGCGCATCCTGACCCGTGCCTGGACGCTGAACCCGCATCCTGAAATCGCAGAGGCATTCGCGGGGCTGGAGCCAGACGAATCATGCGCGGACCGCTTTGTCCGTTTTGGGGTGCTGACCGGCAAGACTCCCAACCATCCGGAGACCCGGATTGTCATGGCCGAACTGGCCCTTGCAAAAGGCGATCACGAGCAGGCGGCAACGCTGCTTGATCCCCTGGAGGACAGTGAAACGACGGCCCGTTCACTTATCCTTCAAGCGGCCATTGAGCGCGCACGCGGATCACCGGACTCTGTCATTCAAACTCTCCTTGGCCAGGCGGTCTCGGCCCCCAGGGAATCCCAGTGGCTGTGCTCGGCCTGCCATCAGACCGCCACCGTATGGGACCCCCTCTGCACCGATTGTCAGGGATTTGACAGCCTTGTGTGGCAACCCGCACTTTCCACAGATGCAGGCAATGCACTCCTTGCCGATATGGTCCCCCGGATTTTGCCATATCAGGATGCAGCCGATCCGGACTCCGGAACCCTTCCGCTGCACACCGAAGATCGCGAAGAGCCCGGGAATTCCTGATATCGCAGACCGGAGATTGAGATTTTGATGATACCATTGCCCCAATCAATCATATAGGGAGCGATCCGGCACTCTCATGACCATGCCGATGTAGCTCAGGCGGTAGAGCGGGTCATTCGTAATGACCAGGTCGGGGGTTCGAATCCCTCCATCGGCACCATCCCCCGCTTGTCACAACAATCACGGCAGTGTGGCACATCGGGCGGCGGATCGGAACACCGGGCCCTGACAGCGGGTTCGGGTGACGGGGTTGCAGATTGGGGCGGATCGGGAATGACTGAAAAGAATTCACGCATGGCGGCACTTCGTCAAAAAATGGCCGATCAGGATATTGATCTGGTCTGCCTTGGTCCGGGTGCACATCTGAAATGGTTGCTTGGACTGCACCCGCATGCAGATGAGCGGCCATTGCTGCTCTGTGTTTCAGGAACCGGCGCGGGATTTCTCATACCGGCATCGGAGGCGGAAAGTCTGCGGGAAAAGACTGAACTGCCCTTTTTTCAATGGGGAGATGCCGAAGGACCTGATGGTGCACTGGAACGACTGTTGATGGATCTCAGGGTCACCGAGCCCCGCCGTATCGTCCTGGATGAAGCCATGCGGGCGGATTTTGCAGCTCTTGTCCAGGATTGCTTCGAGAACGCGCAAGGACAGTTCACGGCATCAACACTTGGTGAACTGCGCATGCGCAAGGATGACAGTGCCTGTCGTGCACTGAAGAAAAATGCGGATATCGCGGATCGGGCCCTGCAGTCGGCATGGGCGATGATGAAACCCGGCCTTCGGGAGGCGGACATCAGGACCGTCATCGAGGAGAGTTTTCTGTCACAAGGTGCAAAACCCCTGTTCGGCATCGTTGCCGCCGGGAGAAACGGAGCCTTCCCGCACCATCAAACCAGTGACACTGAATTGAAACACGGAGATGCAATCGTCATGGACATCGGCGGCGGGGTTGATGATTATTCCAGCGATATCACGCGTATGGCCATCATCGGCGAGGCACCGAAAGGTTACCATGAGATTCATCAAACCGTGAACAACGCGGTGGAAGCTGCCCTGGAGACTGCCAGACCCGGCGTGCCGGCCTGGTGTGTTGACAAGGCCGCACGGGATGTCATCACCCGTGCCGGATATGGGGCATTTTTTGTCCATCGCACCGGACACGGTCTGGGGGTCGAGATACACGAGCCGCCCTACATCACCGCAACCTCTGAAACAATCCTGGATGAGGGCATGGTGTTTTCCATTGAGCCCGGCATCTATCTGCCCGACCGCTTCGGAATACGGCTTGAAGACATTGTTGTTCTGCGGGCGGATGGTCCTGAAATCCTCTCCGGCCTTTCCCGTGACGCTGCGATTATTGATGCCTGACGTGCCTGCATCTGCGGTCGTTCAGGCTGCCCCGGAATCGGCAGCCGAAACGATGCCTGAGGTTCTGCGAAAACGCCAGGAGATCAATGCACAGGACATGCCGGATGCTTGAACCGACGTCACGAATGCTCATGACAGGTCCGTCAGTTCCGACGCAGGAATTTCTCCCTTCTTTGACGTGGATGACCAAGGCATAAAGGCCGTCCCCGCCAAAGGGGGAGAGAGCATTTTCAAAGGTGATGCCTGCACCACCAATGACCCGGACAGGGGTGGTGATATTCTCGTGGCTGAAGCGGTTTCACAAAGAAGGCGGATTGTCCCAGTCGGGTTCAGCGTCAGTCTCTGTCGGTTTGTCACGCGCGCGTGTCGTCGTATGGCCGCGAAACGCCACAAAACCGGACGGACAAGACGGGCCGGGATTCGTTCAGCAGACGGCAAAACCGGAACCTGCCGATCCGCTGGCGGATTACAGCTCCCGGAGGGAGATTGTTTGACGCAATAACGGCTTATGGCGGTGCTGGACAAACACCCTGACCGGTCCCGTCTTTCATTGCAATCCCTGACAGAAGAACGGGAATTCAGGAGTGTCTCAGCTTGAAATTTGACCATGCCTCGTGCAATCCCCACATGTATGCTTGGCACAACGCATAAAGGAGGCATCATGCCCAAAGGCCCCAAAGGTCAGAAGCGCCCTGCTGACGTGATCGGCAACGCGGTGAAGATCGCGCAGATTGCTACGGGTGAAGTTGAGGACGATGGCAAGGACTCCGCTGCCAGGGCGCTCGGGTCAAAGGGCGGGAAGGCTCGGGCATTGAAGCTGGGCGAAAAGGAAAGATCAAAGATTGCTGCCAAAGCGGCGGCGGCTAGATGGGGACGTCAGCGTAGTTGACGTAAGCAACTCCCTTCTGGTTTTCCACGATCTTCACGATGCCGGAATTCATCAATGAAATCATGAATGCGTGGTGCGCAGACAAAAGCGCATCCTGAATGTCGGGGTGCGGTTCAATCTCAACGATTTTCAGACCCATCCTTGCGCAATCCTCACGATGAAGATGCTTGCCGTGGTTCTTGTTCTTTTTGGGATCTGTAAGGCCATCGACGATCTTTCGCGCCCTCGCGGCGGCATTTTTCTGTCCCTTGAACATGCCATCTTTGAGAGTTCGCTTCCCGATTTCCCTTGACCACTCGATTGCGCTCTCGCATGTCGAAATGAATGTAGGGTGTATTTGCTCCAGAATTGGTCTCCAAACGGCCAGTTTGTCGGGGTCTTTCTTGATTTCCTTCATGGCCCTGTCGAACTCTTCAATGACAAGCTGCGTAGGTTGAAGCCCGAACTGAGGGTCTATAGG
>JAPOSK010000057.1 GCA_026709725.1 Paracoccaceae bacterium
CGTCAGCCTTGCCATCCTGCCGGTACTGATCGTTTTTGCATTGATCGGTCGGTGGTTCGTGACAGGGCTGACCGAAGGAGCGATCAAATGAAGCGTGTCTGCGAGTCTGTCTGATGACCGTTACCGAGCTGAAAAATATCAGCAAGTCTTTCGGTTCGGTCCGGGTTATCGAACCCATGGACCTCAAAATCAAACGCGGAGATCTTATGGTGGTCGTTGGACCATCGGGCTGTGGCAAATCGACCCTTTTGCGCATGATTGCCGGCCTCGAGCAAGCATCAAGCGGCTCAATCCATATTGATGGTGTCGACGTGACCAGTAAGGAACCATCGGAGCGCGGTGTTACGATGGTGTTTCAAAACTACGCCCTTTACCCGCATATGTCAGTCCGTCAAAACATGGCTTTCGGCCTGGAAATGGGGCGAATGCCGAAGCGTGAGCGGGAGGCAGTTATCCGCAAGGCCGCCGCCACCCTTCAACTTGAGGAGTTTCTCGACCGGAAACCGCGACAGCTGTCGGGAGGACAGCGCCAACGCGTTGCAATCGGTCGCGCGATCGTCCGCTCCCCCAAACTGTTTTTGTTTGATGAGCCGCTTTCCAATCTTGACGCGGAACTTCGCGCGCAGATGCGGCTTGAGATTACCAGGCTCCATCGCGAACTCGGAAGCACCATGATCTATGTCACGCACGATCAGGTCGAAGCGATGACGCTCGCGACCCAAATCGTTGTGCTGCGGGATGGCCGAATCGAACAGACAGGGACACCCGGTGAACTCTATACGGATCCGGATACGATCTTTGTGGCTGGCTTCATCGGATCTCCCCGAATGAATCTTCTGCCTGCATCCGTGACGGGGGTCGACGAACGGGGCCGGGCAATCATTGATGTGCTCCCTGCGAACATGACCGGGATCGCAGTGAACCTCCGGGAGGTCAGGACAGATCTGCCGCAGGATGTCGTCCTTGGTGTGCGTCCAGAGGATCTGATCCTTTCCGAGGATCACGATGTGGAGAGAGAAGGGAAGGATCTGTGGTTGACCTGTGAAATCATTGAAGATCTCGGGAGCAGTGTCTTTCTCTACAATTCACTCAATCGGGAGGATGCGATCGTGGCGGCGCTTCCCCGCGGCAGGAAACCAGGCCATGGCAGCATCGTGCCCTACCGCATCGCACCAGATGGAGCCTACCTCTTTGACCGGGACGGGCGGCGGCTTTGATGTGCGAGAGAGATTGACTCTTGCTGTGAACAGGCATTGTAAAGATTCTGATCGTGCCCAATGTTCCACAGAATGCAACAGAACACCGGGTCCGATTGCAAAGGCAACTGCTGACATGAAACATCCAGACCCCGACTCCCGGAGCAGAATCACAGATGTGTGGAACCATGATTGACCGTGGCCAGCACATCCGTACGGTGCATGCACGGACTCTCTATGATGGCGAGAGCATTGCACCGCTTGCCGACCAGGTTGTCACGATTGAGAACGGTTTCATAGCAGGCATTCAACCATACGCTGATGCAACGATGGCTATGGACGATGCCATCACTGTCGATATTCTGGCACCGGGTTTCATTGATATGCAGATCAACGGTGCCGGCGGCATCCAATTCAATGAGCAGCCCACAATTGAAGCGATGGCCGGCATCGCGGCCGGTGCCCGCCAGGGCGGTACGGCGCATCTTCTGCCAACCTTTATCACCGCGCCGGACATAGATTATCGGGCCGCGATAGACGCAGCCAATGCAGCTGTCGCATCCGACATTCCCGGTATCCTCGGCGTTCATCTTGAAGGCCCGTTCCTGTCAAAGGAAAAGCCGGGAATCCACCCATCCGCATATATTCGGCCCATGACTCGTGACGATGTGAATGCCGTCTGTCAGGCCAAGGGCACTGCTCTGCTGACGCTTGCTCCGGAAGAACAGAATTCGGCTCTTATGCGGGAGCTCCGTGATCGGGGCGTGCATCTCTTCGCAGGTCATTCGAATGCAACCGCGGAGCAGATGCAATCCGGGATAGAGGCAGGAATCAGGGGGGTGACCCATCTCTTCAATTCCCATTCCCCGATATTGGCGCGGGACCCCGGCATCGTTGGCGCAGCACTGATGAATCAGAACCTGCACGCGGGAATCATCGCCGATGGCATTCATGTGCATCCACAGAATCTTGCCATGGCTGCCCGGCTGATGGGTTCTCGGCTTTGTCTTGTAACGGATGCGATGAAGACAATCGCCAGCACTGTCACCACATTTGATCTCTACGGCACACCGATTACGCTGAACAACGACAGGCTTACCGGACCGGACGGGACATTGGCTGGCGCCCATTTGTCTATGGATCAAGCTGTTCGCAATGCCATTGTGATGCTGGACTGTGCACCCGCCATCGCTCTGGCAATGGCGAGCACAAACCCTGCCCGCGCCCTTGATCTCGACAATTGTCTGGGCAGGATAAAACCGAACTATTGCGCCAGTTTCACATGCCTTTCGGGAGATTTCCAACCAGTCAGCACAATCGTCAAAGGCAGGCTGTTCGCAGGCTCGGCTCCCTGAATGGTTTGTTTGTGGTGCCACGACACCGCATGATGCGATTGCCTCCAACAATCCGCCCCGACCGGTTCAATAATGGTATGTGAACGGATCATCACGCCAGGTTGGCAGAAGGGTTTCTCCCCAAATCAGCACACAGTGATTTTCACGCAGGTCAAGGTGCGGCAGTGTGCGCATGGGCACCCAATTTTCCACTGGCAAGACCACAGCCTGCAACCCGAGGGACACCGCACCCCTCCCACCAATCCGGGCTTACCTGAAAGCGATTGCCCTCAAGATGATCTGGGTCAGGATGGGACAGCAGGAAACGGACGATGATGCCGACAACCGGATCCCGCGTCTGGTGGCCTCCGTGTCGCGCTTGGCCAGATCTTCCGCCAAAACCGGGCGATGTCAGTGCGGGACTCCACCGGCATGGCCATCATGCACTCTGCCTACGGGAGAACGGCGATGGCACCGATGATCAGCGTTGTCATGGCGACGACCAGGGCGATGTGCCACTGGATGTTGGCCTTGTCGCGTCTGGCCGCCTCGGTGTCGCGTCTGGCCATGTCCTCGCGCAGCCGGGCCAGACTGGCATCCACGCCTGTCTCCAACCGGGCCAGGCTGGCATCCACGCCCCCCAATCTGGCATCCACGCCTGTCTCCAACCGGGCCAGGCTGGCATCAATCCGTGATTCCATGGCTTCGTTCTCCCCGCGGATGGCCCTGATGTCGCCTTTCAGCTCGGCGAGCTCAAGTCTGGTGTCGTAATCGTCATTCATGCCGGATATATAGTCCCCGCCCGGGTTCCGGTCAAGGTGCTGTTGCGACCGGCGGCTGCAGGAAACGGTCACCGGTCTTCACGCGTTGGCCTTTCGCGATGGTGTTGTGCTGCACGATCACGGGTCCGCGGGCTGCAAATGGGAATGTCCCGGGTGATTTTGAAACTCTGAACAGGATGACATTGGACCAATCCTCAATGGCATGCCTCATGGCGGCAGACAACCGGTGCGGCCAATTTGGAAATGACGGGCGGGGGCGGACTCCGAAATATGGCTGGAATTCAAAATACCCGGTTCTGGCTGGAGCCGTCTTGCCGGGACGCAGTTAATGGTGTCATGGGGATGAATCTTTGTTATAGGTACTGGGTCAGGGCTCCATGACAGGTCAGCGGCCTGCTGCAGAGCCGGGGTGGCAAATGGAGACGCTGAGTTATGTATATCGGTTATGGCGCAAATCCCAAACTGATCACCGGCAATGCCAATCCCGGCCTTTCCAGCGAAATCATCAAGTATATCTCGATCCTGCGCGGGCAGGAGGAAAAACTGGTCAACAGTCGTGTCGAACGATTCAATGACGAGGAGGTCTATGTCGAGGTCTATGAGAATGTTCGCGGCGAAGACATGTACATCATCCAGTCCAGCTCAAAACCGGCCAACGACAACTTGATGGAAATCCTGATTATCGCTGACACACTGCGGCGCTCCTCAGCTGCGCGGATCACGGCGGTAATGCCCTATTTTGGTTATGCGCGGCAGGATCGTCGGACCCGTGCCCGGACACCGATTTCGGCCAAACTGGTGGCCAATCTGATTGCCGGAGCCGGGATAGACCGGGTCCTGACAATGGATCTGCATTCATCACAAATTCAGGGATTCTTTGATATCCCGGTGGATAACCTCTTTGCATCACCGCTCTTTGAGCTCGACATCAAGGAGGTTTTCAGGGACCGGCTTGAGAATCTCGTGATCGTCTCCCCGGATGTGGGCGGTGTCACCCGGGCACGTGAACTGGCCAAACGGATTGATGTTGATCTGGCTGTCATTGACAAGCGCCGGGACAGACCCGGTGAAATCGCCGAGATCAGCATCATCGGTAATGTCAAGGGACGTATCTGCATTCTGGTGGACGATATGTGTGACACGGCAGGAACGCTCTGTCTTGGAGCAGAACATCTGATGGAAGAGGGCGCAACCAATGTCCATGCATATGTAACACATGGCGTCCTCTCACACCCGGCCAGAATGCGCATTGAGGAGTCGGTGCTGGATAATCTTGTTCTGACCGATTCAATTGAGATTGACCCGGCGTTGCGCAGGTCCTCGAAATACCGGATTCTCTCTGCAGCACCCCTCCTGGCAAGGGCAATCATCAACATCTCAAAGGGGTCCTCTGTATCAAGTCTTTTTGATGCCAAGAATCTGGAGTGGTTCCGGGGAAACCGGGAGCTGCCACTGATGGATGCAATGTAATCCGGGCAACGCTGCAGGCCTGCCGGGGAGAGTGTCAAATGAAGCGCTACCATCGCATTCTGCTGACCGGGGCGGCCGGTCGGCTTGGACGTGAGTTACGAAAAAGCCTGGGCACTGTCGCCGAAACGGTCCGGATTACAGATTGTGAGGCGATGGAAGATCTCCGTCCGCATGAAGAAGCCGTCGTATGTGATCTCGGTGAGCGGCAAGCCATTCTCGATCTGACACGTGATGTGGATGCGATTGTTCATTTTGGCGGAATCGCCTGCGAGGGCACTTTCGATGCGATTCTCAGATCAAACATTATCGGATCCTACAATGTCTACGAAGGAGCCCGTCAGAACGGAATCTCACGCATTGTTTTTGCGTCTTCCGTGCATGCCATCGGCTTCTGGGGGCTGGAGGATCATATTGATGCCGACAGCCCCGTGCGGCCCGACTCGCTTTATGGTGTTGCCAAGACTTACGTGGAGAGTCTCAGTCGCCTCTATTGGGACAAGTTCGGAATCGAGTCGCTGTGTCTGAGAATCTTTTCGTCATTTGAGGAACCTGCCGACCGTCGAATGCTCTGGAGCTGGCTGTCCTATGACGATTGCGCTGACTATGTCCGGCAGGGACTTCTTGCACCACGGGTCGGCCATACGATTGCCTTTGGCATCTCAAAGAATGCCGTGCGCCCGGTCGACAACAGCAAGGCGGGCCATATTGGCTGGACACCGCGTGATTCAAGCGAGCCCTATCGGCGAGCGGTTGAGAACACCTGTCCGCCTCCGGATCCCAACTCGGTGGGGGCACGAACGCTTGGGGGATGGTTCTGTGAACTCGGCCATCCTGATGATACGCCATAGACAGGCTCCCGGGACAGGCTCATTCAAACTCGAGCAGGAGATCCTTTGCGTCGACAAGTGAACCTGGCCGCACATGGACGGTCTTGATAACCCCCGACCGGTCCGCATGCAGGCTGGTCTCCATCTTCATCGCCTCAATCGTCACAAGAAGATCACCGTTCTTGACCGTGGTGCCGGGGACAGCACTGACCTGCGCGACCATACCCGGCATGGGAGCACCAAGATGGTCAGGATTGCCTTCGGTCGCCTTGAGGAGCGTGGTTGTCGCTGTGGCGGATGATCGGTCCTTGACACGGATCACGCGAGACTGGCCGTTGAGTTCAAAGAACACACGCACAGAGCCGTCCGCATGCGCCTCACCGATGGCCTGCAAACTGATCTCCAGTGTGACACCCGGATCAATTTCGACAGAAATCTCCTGACCCGGCTCCATGCCATAGAAAAAGACATCGGTCGGCAGAGCGCGCACAGGACCGTAGCGATGATGACGATTGATATAATCCTCAAAGACACGTGGATACATCAGAAAGCCGCAGAGATCCTCATCGTCCACGTCATAGCCATCAAGGATCTGGCCTGCTTCCATACGTCTGGCCTCAAGATCAATCGGTTCAAGGGTCAGGCCCGGACGGGTGGTGAGCGGTGTCTCATCCCTGAGAATCTTTTTTTGAATGGCCGGGGGCCAGCCACTCGGCGGCTGCCCGAGATTGCCCATCATCATGTCGATAACACTGTCAGGGAAAGACATTTCAAAGTCGGGGTCAGCCACCTGATCAACCGTGAGATCCTGGGCAACCATCATGAGAGCCATATCACCGACAACTTTCGATGTCGGAGTGACCTTGACGATGTCGCCGAACATCGCATTGACCTCAGCATAGGCAACTGCAACCTCCTGCCAGCGATCACTCAGTCCCATTGAATGGGCCTGGGCCTTGAGATTGGTGAACTGTCCACCGGGCATTTCGTGCAGATAGACCTCTGATGATGGAGCCTGCAGACCGGACTCAAAGGCCGCATAGTATGCGCGTACATGTTCCCAGTAATCGGAGAGTTCCCGCAGCCGGCCAGAATCAAAGCCCGTTGCTCTTGGGGTCTGTTCCAGCATGGCAACGACCGTGCCGAATGTTGGCTGGGAGGTATTTCCCGAGAGGGCATCCATCGCACAATCGACGGCATCGACGCCGGCCTCAGCTGCCGTAATGACTGAAGCGCACCCACGCCCTGATGTGTCAGGAGGGTGAAAATGAATCGGCATGCGGACCTCGGCCTTGAGAGCCTCAATCAGAACCGTGGCAGCGCGCGGCTTGAGAAGACCGGCCATATCCTTGATCGCCAGGATATGGCAGCCAGCGGTTTCGAGTTCGCGGGCCATCGTCAGGTAGTAATCGAGATTGTACTGCGATCGATTGCGGTCGAAGAGATCGCCTGTGTAGCAGATGGCCGCTTCACAGAGTCTGCCCGATGCAAGGGTCGCATCCATCGCCACACGCATGTTCTCGACCCAGTTCAGCGGGTCAAATATCCGGAAGATATCAATGCCCTTGCGGGCAGCGGTTGCAACGAAGAATTCTACAACATTGTCCGGGTAGTTGGTGTACCCCACACCATTGGAGGCCCGGAGCAGCATCTGCAGACAGTGGTTTGGCATGCGTTCACGAAGATCACGCAGCCGTTGCCAGGGACATTCCTCAAGAAATCGATAGGCCACATCAAACGTTGCACCGCCCCAGCATTCGACCGAAAAAAGTTCAGGCAGAAGGCCTGCGTAGGCCGGTGCAACTCGGATCATGTCCAGTGAACGCATCCGCGTTGCGAGCAATGACTGGTGTGCATCGCGCATTGTTGTATCGGTCACAAGAACGCGCTCCTCGGATCGCATCCACGCAACAAACCCATCCGGCCCCCTGTCGACAAGAATTTGCCGGGTTCCACCCGCCGGCCTGGTTCCCTCAAGAGAGGGCGGGCGCGGGATTTTCGGGCGGGCCGGATGACGGTGCGGCCGGTCCAGTGTCTCGGCATGACCATTGACCGTCACATCGGCAATATAGGTCAGGAGGCGGGTTGCCCGGTCACGGCGTTCATGGAACGCAAAAAGTTCAGGCGTTTCATCAATGAACATGGTATGGTACCGGAGTTCACGAAAATCCGGATGCTTGAGGAGATTCTCGACAAATGCGATATTGGTCGACACTCCCCGAATGCGGAATTCGCGAAGAGCCCGGTCCATCCGCGCGATTGCAGCCTCGGCGGTCGGGGCCCATGCCGTGACCTTCTCCAGCAGCGAATCGTAGTAGCGTGTGATGACAGCACCGGAATAGGCCGTTCCGCCATCAAGCCGGATGCCCATGCCTGTGGCTCCGCGATACGCCGTGATTCGACCGTAATCGGGGATGAAGTTGTTCTGTGGATCCTCAGTCGTGATGCGACACTGAATCGCATGACCGGTGAGCTTGACATCATCCTGGGACGGGGTGCCGGTGGCTTCCGCAAGCGTTCGGCCTTCGGCAATCAGGATCTGGGTCCGGACAATATCAATCCCCGTCACTTCCTCGGTGACCGTATGTTCCACCTGGATACGCGGATTGACCTCAATGAAGTAGAACCGGTCATCAGCCATATCAAGCAGAAACTCAACAGTCCCCGCACATTCATAACCCACTTCCCGGGCAATGGCGGTCCCAAGACGGCAAACCTCTGCCCGCTGCCGGGGCGTCAGATACGGTGCGGGAGCCCGCTCCACAACCTTCTGATTGCGGCGCTGAACCGAACAGTCCCGTTCCCAGAGATGGTATATTGACCCGTGACAATCACCGAGAATCTGGACCTCGACATGCCGGGCCCGCCTGATCATCTTTTCGAGATACCCCTCGCCGTTACCGAAGGCCGCCTCCGCTTCCCGCTGGCCCTCGCGGATCTTGCTCTCGAGCTCATCGGCCCCCTTGATGGTCCGCATGCCACGGCCTCCACCACCCCAGGAAGCCTTGAGCATCAGGGGGTAACCGATCGCTTCTGCTTCTCTCCGGGCCGTATCCATGTCTTCACTCAGGACATCGGTTGCAGGGATGACCGGCACACCCGCCGCGATCGCCACCCTGCGGGCCGAAGCCTTGTCACCAACGGCGCGCATGGTTGCGGCGCTCGGGCCGATAAATGCAATGCCCGCCTCTGTGCATGCATCAACAAAGTCGGGATTCTCCGAAAGAAGGCCATAGCCGGGATGGATGGCATCAGCTTTGGCATGACGGGCAACACGAATGATCTCATCAATCGATAGATAGGCCGCGACCGGGCCCAGACCATCCCCGATCTTGTAGGCCTCATCAGACTTGTAGCGGTGCAGGCTTAATTTATCCTCTTCAGCGTAGACCGCCACTGTCCGGATGTCGAGTTCATTTGCCGCCCGCAGGACCCGAATGGCGATCTCGCTGCGATTCGCAACGAGCAGCTTCTGTATCTTGCGCGGTGGACTCTTCATCATGGGGTGACGCTTTCAACAGCACCGGGTCGCCACCGGAAGACAGGCAACGAGCAGGGGCGACAGGGGAAACAGTGGCAGTCCAGCAGCCCCGCATCTCCCGAGAGGAACATGGTGTGGCAGCAGGGGAAAGGACACGACTGACGGGAGGACGACACCGCTGACTAAAGATCAAGTCGGCTTCCGGTCGCAACGAGACGTGCATGATAGCGGGAGAGGGCGTCTTTGCGTGACCCTTCTGCCGCCTCTGCAAGTGCCGCCGCAGAACCAATCATCGCAGTCATGATCTCATGATCAACCTCGTCCTGATCAAAGGCCTGTTCTGCCAGGACCGTAAGGCTTGTGCCGGTGATTTCGGCTGTACCCCCCGAGATGACGAATCGATGGGTTTCCCCATCGGTCGACGCAACGGTCAGAATGCCCGGACAGAGTGCGGTCAGAACTGGCGCATGATCGGGCATCACCGTCATATCACCCTCGCTGCCGGGCAGTTCGGCGGATGCGGCGGCAAGTGATGCCAGCGCACGCTCGGGAGAAACCAGGTCAAACTGCATCGCTGTGTCCTTCTCAAGCCAGTTCGGCTGCGAGTTCCTGGGCCTTGCGGGATACGTCCTCAATACCTCCAACCATATAGAAGGCGGCTTCAGGATACTGATCGCACTTGCCCTCGACCACCTGCCGGAAACTTTCGATGGTGTCGCTCAGCTCGACCTGGATCCCGGGGGAGCCGGTAAAGACCTCAGCCACATCAAATGGCTGCGAGAGGAAGCGCTGGATCTTGCGGGCCCGTGCTACGGTAATCTTGTCCTCTTCCGACAGCTCATCCATGCCGAGAATGGCAATGATATCCTGCAGGGACTTGTAGCGTTGCAGAATTCCCTGCACATCACGGGCAACCTGATAGTGTCCCTCACCCACAACCGCCGGGTCCAGAATCCGCGATGTTGAATCGAGAGGATCAACCGCCGGATAGATGCCCAGTTCGGAGATCTGGCGCGAGAGCACCGTCGTGGCATCAAGATGAGCAAACGATGTTGCCGGTGCCGGGTCCGTGAGATCGTCAGCCGGCACATAAATCGCCTGCACTGAAGTAATCGACCCGGCCCGTGTTGATGTGATTCGCTCCTGCAGGGCCCCCATATCGGTCGCAAGAGTCGGCTGGTAGCCCAGCTTCAGTCCAGACTATGGTTTCCCAATCGGGTTGCAGGATCAGTCTTGATCCC
>JAPOSK010000165.1 GCA_026709725.1 Paracoccaceae bacterium
ATGGGGACATGTCTCGATGAAGAGCGGGAGACAGGGGAGTGATCGTGGGTCCCGATACACCGGAGCACTGGCGGTTCTACGGCCGGGCTGAAGAATTGAAGAGATTGGGCCGCCAGCTGGCACCCAAACGCGGATTCCACCCGAAGCGTATCCAGGGTCGGCGGGGCATCGGCAAAACCGAACTTCTGGTCGAGGTTGGGCGGCGGGCGAATGGCCAGCCGCCGGTGCTGATTTTCGATCTCAAACCGGCAACAGCTGAAGATCCTCACACACGTGTCAGCCGTCTGGTTGAGGCGGCAAGGACACATCTTCCCGCAGATAAACACACCGCCTGGCCGCCTCCCGATCACCGGCATTATGACTCGCCATGTGAACGTTTTGTTGACCTTGTGGCCGCTCTCCTCGATTGCGGCATTGCGGTTGGCCTCGACGAGTTCCATCTGGCCCGACCATTGGGTCTTGATGCAAAATACAAGATCATGATTGATGCACGTCAACGGGTGGGGTCACCACCAACGCCGGGCCGTCTTTTCGTCCTGGGTTCGCACCAGCAGCAACTTCTGGAGATGTTCGCCAGCGACCAGCCTCTCCATCAGCGGATCACGGCTGGTATCGCGCTGAAGGCGTGGCGTGTGCCGACAGTGCTCGAGATGGCATGTGAGCAGGGTCTTCTCAGTTTCCCAGGACGGTTCCTGACCCTCTGGACTGCCTTCGGGGGCATTCCGCGTGCCTGGGAAGACTTCATCGCGGATGAGGACGAAACCCGTCTTCCGGACATGACTCGCTGGTCTTCCGACCAGGTGTGGCGGGCAGCCTTCATCAGCCACCAGGAAGCGCTTCTGGAACGGTCATCCGATGAGCGGTTTGATGACAAGGCCACGATAGAGCTCAGCAATCCACAGCGTGCGATCCTCATGCATCTCGGACAGCGCAAGCCGAGGGGGGACATCTATGATCGTGTACGAGCCGCCCTTGGTGAGACAATCGAGGGTGAGGGGATGAACAGGCGGGCATTCGAGGCCGGTCTCCACCTGCTGATCCGTCACCTGGATCTGATTGAGGTTCTTGCACCATTTGATGGTGATGGCACGCCCCGTCTCCAGCTTGTCGATAATCCAACCCTTTTCCAGCTGCATGTCTTCCCCGAGCTCTGGTCCGGATACGAGCGTGTGAAGAGCGTGCATTCCCCGAACCTGTCCACCCGCCGCATGGCCCGTCTGGAAACCCTTGAGGGTCAGGCACTTGAGCGGCTGACCGAAGGGGCTCTCAAGGCCATCCGCCCCGATGACTGGATCCTCCGCAATGCGTGGAACCAGTGTCCCAATGGCCGTGAGGTCGATCTCCTGGCCATCGCGGAGGATACCACCCGCTCCCGTGCTCAGGTGACAATTGCCAGCTGCAAGCGCAACGCGAACCGGCATCTCCGCGGTGCTGAGGCACTTGATGATACCAGTGTCGCCTTCCTTGCACAGGCCCGGGCAGGCCGACGGGATCTCGGATTGCCGGAACGCCCTGACGAGACGCTTCTCGTCAGCCCCGAATTCACGCCAGAGGCCCGGGAGCAGATGATCGCCCGCGGCCGCAGGACGCTGGACATCCGTGGCATGGCCCGGCTCTGCGGAATCCCCCTGCCGGCACCCCATTCTGCATGATTGTGTCAAATACGGGCAAGCCGGGACCTCAATCGGCACCATCTGCACCGGCCACGCCTTGACCTAGCGCAGGGTTGAGGAAATCAGCGGGTCTGGTTTGACCCCCTGGTTTTGCACCTCACGGTGGAGGCGGGAAGAGGAAGCGCAATTCGATCATCATCTGTGAAGACGTTGACTATCGATCCGGCTCGAAGATGAGTGAGGGCACGATGACCTCCCATGCATCGCATTTCAGGATGTGGTGCCATTCCGGATCGGACATATCACGGTTCCGGGCTATCACGGCAAATACCGATACCGACCGGCAGCGCATACCGGGTGGTGGCCTGAAAGCCCTGGCAAGACGCCCAACGACCCGACCTTCCCAATCGCACAGGGTCCAAACCCCGCCCCTGCCAACCTTTACCTGAAGACAGTCACCAACGGACAACGCCCTGATGGCCTTATGGACAGGATCATTGGCACGGTAACGTCCGGCGAAACTCAGATCGACATCCTTCAGTGCCAGTTGGACATGCCGGAATTGCATGGACTCGGTGCACGGCGGAAGCTGGACCGCTTTCCGACGGATTGCGGCCGGATGGTCAAGCAGCACAGAATGGGATCCACCAGAGCCATCCATCCTCGCCAGCGTCAGTGTCTGCTGTGCCCGGGTCATCGCAACATAGTAGAGCCGTCGCGGTGCATCCGCATCCTCATTGCGGTCAAAATGGCCCCAGTCACCGTCGAGAACAGCGACATGATCGAACTCCAGCCCCTTTGCGCGATGGGCCGTCAGCAGAAGCAATCCCTGCTGACGCCGGCGGATCTCACGTCCCCACTCAGCCAACCACTCAATGAAGTGTTCTGCCGGCCTGTCGCCATCACCAGTTTCAAGTCCGTGCTCACTGACAGCCTGACGCAGCAGGTCGTGCCACGGATCGGCAGGACGCGTCTCTGTCCATTTGTGCAGCACCGCCCTGTTGACAATTTTCTGTTCGGGTCGGCGGAGCCATTCAACAAATGTCCGGGTCTCCCGCAACTGCCAGAAACCCGGAATGTCCTCACTTGCCACCTGTGCCCGGATTTGATCTGCCATATCATGGCCCTCACAGAACGCCCGCACCGGGACCAGCGAGTCCCACCTTCGTGCAATCACCGCACATCGTGCCCAGTCCCAATCCGGCGCAAGCTCCGAGAGACGCAGCAATTCCGTCATCACAGCGCGGGCCTGGTGAACGCGATCACCGCCGGCCGAAAGGATCTGAACCCTCCCCTGCGAGACGGGATCCAGGGATGTCCATTTCCCACCTGGTGCGGCCTCCTTGCGAGCATGGTCGACAGTGATCGGATGCTCTGCCTTCATCCGGTTTCGAGCCGGTGCGATCACCGCGTTGGCAGCCGCCACAATGTGCGCCGATGAGCGGTAATTTGCGGTGAGATAGACGGGCTTCGGCCCATAGTCAGCCTCGAATCTGCGGATAAATTCCACCGATGCACCGTTGAAGGCATAGATGTTCTGATCATCGTCACCGACAACGAACAGGGTGAGCCTGCTTTCCTCATCATCCAGCGTCCGTCCTGCCAGTGCCGAGATCAACGCATACTGTTCGGAGCCAATATCCTGGTATTCGTCGACGAGAATCCAGCGGAATCCGGCAAGCAGACGCGCGCGACGTTCATCCGCTTCCTCCGGCAACAATTCCTCACCCTTGAGCAGGGCGCCCGCACGGCACATCACATCCCTGAATGCCTTGGTGCCGGGACGCTCCGGTCGATCGGCAAAGCTCTCTCCGGTCAGACGCATCGCAAGTGCATGACAGGTCAGTACCGTCACTCCACGCGCTTCGCTCCCGATCATCTCCACCAGCCGGCGGCGGATATCGACAGCAGCGTGACGATTGTAGGCAAGGGCGAGGATGCTCCGGGCATCCTCCCGCCTGACACGAATGAGGTATGCGATGCGGTGGACAAGCACGCGCGTCTTGCCTGACCCCGGGCCGGCAAGCACCAGCACATTGGTCCGTTCCCGCTTGTCGGCAACGATGCGCTGCTGGACAGGATTATTCAGGCTCTCGACAATCGCTTGCCAGGACTTCGGTGTCGTCTGCCGTCCAATCTCCTGATCCCGCCCCGGCATCCACCGCGCCAGGAATGTCTTTTCATCAAGATTAAAATAATCCATGGCGAGGCGCAGTGCGTCCCGAATTGATTCAAGACCACGCTCGGCAAACTCGACCATGACGTGGATCTGCAGAATCTGACCCCGGTAGTGGAGCGCAAGAGGCTCGAAATCCACACCGGAAAACCCGCGCCGTTCCCGCCGTTTCAACCGGACTGTCATGGCCGGACGGAACACGGCCAACCCCTTGTTGAGGCGGATCACCTCCTGCTCATGAAGCCAGAGCAGGGCACGGTCCAGGAGTTTGCTGGGATGTCGGCTTTTCAGACCCAGATCGGATTCGATCGTCTTCAGGAGCTCTCCGAGGGTGGTCTTGCTCAGACAATCCATGCCGCGACTGCCGGGCGGCAAACGATCAAGCAGATGCCCCAGCAGCAATCCGGCAGCCTCACGGCGGCGTCCGGCAATCTCTTCCAGATTCTCCCATTCGCGATGCAGCGTGATTCGTGCAGTCTCCCGATCAGATTTGCGGACAGTGAGACTGCCACCGGCCCCGTCTTCGCCACGCCCGTCATTGGCAAGACTCCGGACAATCCGCTGCAGCCGTTCCGGAAGTGGATCCGCCAGCCCCTGATCCCGCAGCTTCTGTGCAGCGATGCGGAGATGGAGAGACGAACTGTCTCCCTTCCCCATATCAGGTGCAGCCTCCCGCATATGGGCAATGAGAGCTCTCTCCAGCGCATCCGCCTCTTCGAAGCGCTTGCGCGAAGAGCGCTCCACCCAGTTATGCACGAATGCGGTCAGTTCCGTGTCGTTGCTCGCGATTCCGATCTTTTCAAGATCGTACAGGGCACCGCGCACGCGTTCCGGGCTCAGCCCTGTGATCGCCATTAAGTCGTCCGTGCTGATTCCTTCATCAGCGTTGGCACCGATCAGTGCTCCGGTGATCCTCTCCAGCTGCCCGCGATATGTGTCCGGAATATCCACTTTTGAAAGCCGCTGTTTTGCCTGATCAAGCGATTTGACCTGCAGGGAAGACGGGAACACCTTGACGACATTCTCCTCGCGGGTCAGGAGCTGGCAATCCTCGAGCCAGGCAATGGCCGTGCGCACACGGGTATCGTCCGTTGCCGAGTCGCGCTCGAACACCTTCTCGTCATCCTCACCGAGAATTTCACCTGCAGTTGCGACAACATCACCCTTGAAGCGCTTCTTGCGATCAAGATTGCGCAGGGCTCTGAGAATTCCGTGGATTTCCGCTCGGGTGAGCCGTGAACGCGCCGACATGCCGAACTGATGCTCGACATCATCCGTCGCATAAAGAAGCACGCAGCGCGCCGGTTCACGGTCACGTCCTGCGCGGCCAGCCTCCTGCAGGTAATTCTCCAGTGAACCCGTTATGTCGGCATGAATGACCAGTCGTACATTCGGCTTATCGATTCCCATGCCGAAAGCGTTGGTAGCGGCAATGACACGGAGTTCGCCAGCGATAAATTGCCGCTGTACCTCTTTCTTGGTCTCCGGGAGGAGGCCTGCATGGAAACGATCCGCGGCTTCCCCCTTGAGTTTCAGGAACTCGGCGATGTCCTCCGCCTGGCGGCGTGTTGCGCAGTAGACAATTGCGCCACCGGGCATGCCGGTTGGCAAATGCGAGGTCAGGACCTGGTGGATGGCGGAATACTTCTCTCCGCCAGTGGTTGGGATCACTTCGAATTCAAGATTCGCGCGTTTGGCACCGCCATCAAACACGGCAAGTTCAATCCCGATTTTCTCCCGGAAATGCCGGACAATATCATCGACAACATCAGGCCTCGCGGTGGCCGTCAGGCACAGGACGGGAGGCACAGGCCTGCCACCGGCGCTTTCACCGATGAAACGCCCCACATAGCGATAGTCGGGCCGGAAGTCGTGCCCCCAGCGCGACAGGCAGTGCGCCTCGTCGAGGACCCAGGCACCGATTTCGCGCTGTTTCAGTGCACCTCTCAGGGAGCGCGAGCGCAACTGTTCGGGTGAGATCAGCAGGATGCTGGCATCCCCCATTCTGATCTTCTCCAGGGAATCAGCGCGTTCCGGCATCGACAGGAGCCCATTGACGGTTACGCAGTTCTCAATACCGCGCTTTTCCAGGCCATTGACCTGATCAGCCATCAGGGCCACCAGAGGTGAGATCACAACCGTCAGGGCTCCGGTCTTGTTGTAGCGCGAGAGGGCCGGAATCTGATAGCAGAGAGACTTTCCCGTCCCTGTGGGAAGAATTCCCAGCACATGCCGTCCCGCCATTGCCTCCTCAACAATCGCCTGCTGCATGGACCTGCCCTCATGCCGGGGTTCAGATCGGAAACTGTCGAATCCGAACCAGCGCTTCAACTCCTTCTCTGCACTATGGACATCCCGGCACCAGCCGCATGACGGATCATTGCAGGCGGTGTCCCTGAGTTCGCGCACATACCGGCCCGCTTCCGGGAACTGATGGCGCACCCAAGGCGGCATCACCGAGTTGCCGCCCGCAACCGACAGCCACGCCAGGGCATAGGCCAGTGACCAACCGAACCTGTCCGGATTTGCGATAAATTCCTGCGCCCTGGTTGCGCAGGCGCTGGTCTCCAGCAACTGTCTGATCGCTGCGCCCGCACTGTCTGCATCGGGCCGTGCCGTCTTTCGCAGTTGACAGAACAGCTGATCCAGAGCGCGATCCTGACCCCCAGCGTCAGGTGTACACAGCCGGTGCCACGCGGTGAGGAGTTCAGAACGGGTCTTTGTCAGTGCCAGAAACTCATCATGGAAGAGATCAAGTGCCAGACGGGAATCAAGTTCGGGATCGTTCACCCGGCTGCGCACAAGACCCCCGTCCTTGTAATGCTTGACGAGGTGGTGGTACGGGTTACGGGGAAACGCAAGCGGGCTGAGACGGAGCGTGTCCACGACCGGCAAATTCAAAAGGCGGAGATCCGGATTGGCTGCTTTCAGATGCGGCAGGTCGAAAGTGGTCAGGTTGTGCCCGAGGACGAATTCAGCCCCGTCCGCAAAGGTGTCCAGCCCGGACAGTGCATCAGCCAGACCGCGACTGCTGTCCGCATCCAGCTTCATGCGGGTATAGCTGTCATCGGTATCGTTGCGAACAGTGCCAATGGCGTGAATATCGCCGTTTTTCCAGACTTCGAGGTCAAGCGAGATACAACGCAACCGGAACAGGATGCCATCCCCGGATCTGGCCTGATCTGCATCCGGCGACCTGCGATCGACCGCGCCGTTCATGCGGACATCCATTGCTTCAGGACGTCATCAGAGACGCCGGGGGATCCGGAGGCAGGAACAGCCCAACACCATTAACGGCCCAACACCATTAACGGGTTGCGGGCAGCCCGGCAGGATCAATGCCGATATCCAGAGCATCATCGTGGCAATTGGGCGGACTGCGCATTCCGAACGGGGTCGATGGCTCCAACCCGCTTGCCCGGGGGTGGTCTGTTTGATGCCCGAAAGGATCGGCAAGCGGTCAGGCATCCCGACCGCTTGTCTCATATCGGCTCAGATAATGACCCAGCTGCCATTCTGCTGGCGGCAGGCCGACCCGGCGAAGTTGCCCCGTTCACCGGTATTGCCGTCGGTCCAGACCGAGTCATAGCCCCGGCAAAGCTGGCCATTCTGTTCCCATTGTGTCGTGGGGTAAATGTTGCCCTGAACACCATAGGTGCTCCAGCGCTGATATGTATTGGTATCAAGCGCAGAACGCATGGCGTTTTCATGGGCACTGAGGATGGCCCGTGTGCGCGGGTCGCCGAGTTGACCGCCTGAAGGTGACGGCGGACGGCTGGCTGTCGATTGTACCGGAGCAGGCTGAGGACTGATGGACTGTCCTCTCGTCAGAGCGTTCCCGAGCAATGCACCGGCTCCGGCACCAACCAGAGCCCCTTTCAACTCGTCTTCCTCGCTTGATACAGCCATCCCGAGACCTGCACCAATCAGGGCACCGGTGGCAGCGTTGAAGGCTTGCTGTTCTTCGGGTGTATTGCATCCTGCCAGCAGGATTACAGCAATACCGGCAGGGATCAATTTGAATTTCCTCATGGGGACCTCTTGATAACAGACTCTGTCATTGCACGAATGGGTCCTTGGAGTTTAGGGGGGAATCGGTCTCAATACAAGTCCTGTTGCACCGTGCCCCATGGAGGACCGGTGTCGGGCTCGGGTATGGTGAGAGCGCTGCGTGGGAGGTTTCCTCCGACCGGGTGAGGGCTTGAACGATGACGGCGGGCAAAGGCACCTTGATGTGATCAATGAAATTCAGTCTCATGATCGGGTGATCGTGTCGGGTGATTTCCGCAGCGACACTGTGACCCTGCCATGTGCGGGCATGCGTCAGGCGATGGCATCAGCGGTTGTCGGTGACGATTGCTACGGTGACGATGTGACGGTCAGGGCACTCGAAGACTCCTTTGCTGAACTGATCGGCAAGGATCGTTCCGTATTCTTTCCGACAGGGACGCAGAGCAACCTCGCCGCAATCCTCACCCACTGCCAGCGGGGGGAGGCCATGCTGGTTGGTCAGGATTACCACAGCTATGCCATTGAATGCGGTGGCGCTTCAGCCCTCGGCAGCGTCGCATACTGGCCCCTTCCTGTTGCAGATGATGGCGGACTCGACCCTGATGTGATCACCATGGCGGGTGTCTCGGCATCCCGCAATGCTCCGCGCCCCGCCCTGATCTGTCTGGAAAACACACATGGAGGCAAGGCGGTTCCCCTGGAACGGATCAAGGCAACGGCGAAGAGGGCGCGGGAGCAGTCCCTGGCGGTCCATCTTGATGGCGCCCGCCTCTTCAATGCCGCCCTGGAGCTTGGTGTCGACATCGGGGCCATGGCTGCATTTGCCGACACGGTCTCGATCTGCCTCTCAAAGGGATTGGGTGCACCAGCCGGAACACTTCTTGCCTGCCCGGTGGAGATTGAGTCATCAATCCGTTGGTACCGCAAAATGCTTGGAGGGGGCATGCGCCAAAGTGGCGTCCTTGCAGCAGCCGGGCTTTATGCGCTTGAACACAATGTCGAACGCCTGCTTGAAGACCATCGCCGGGCACGGCATCTGGCCGAGAGGATCCGTGCCAATCCGGCTTTGGCGAATGTTGATATTGCCCAACACACCAATATGGTCTTTGTCCGACCGGCCCCCGAAGATCATGCCGGTCTGTGCGATGCGATTGCGGCTGCGGGTCTTGTCATTGCCCGCAGGATCCCAACCCTGCGTCTTGTCGTCCATCTGGGTATTGACGATCAGGCGATCACGGTGCTGGCCGATGCGATTGGTGAGTTCTATCAGCGCAGGCACTGACTGCGACGGATCAGCGGCCTTTCAGACCAATACGGTGCATGAGAATCTGGACCTTTTCCCGAACCCAGAGATTGACAAGGTAGCCAAGACGCCAGACCGCAAGAGCTGCAAGACCGCAGATGATGAAGCCGATGATCCGGATCCAGTTGCGGGGTCGGTCTGCCGGCGATTCGAGCGCCTTGATTGACAGGGCATTGGGATAGATTGACAGGGCGGTGATACGCCAGCCGTAATGTCGAACAGCGGCCCACTCACCAACCATGTTCTGGGCCCTGGCTTGCAGGTTGCCACTGTCGAACTTGAAATAGGGTGGCCAGCCGATCGCCGTATCCTCATTCCTGTACACAACGGGTCGCTCACGGGTATTGACCGTATTGATGAAACGGATATCGCGGTTGCTGCCCCTGACAATTCCGGAATCTCCGGATGACCAGAAGAAAGCGCGTTGACCGACATCCATCCGCACAACCTCCGTGCCGACAACCCGGACCACATGGATTGATGGAAGGTTGTAATCAATCGCGGCCAGAAAAAGACAGAATATCAGCAACTTTATCGTATAACGCAGGATTTTCATTGGACACCCGGGACCATCATCGCACACCATCCCCGGACAAGACACCGATCCGGCAACTGGAGCGGGCATTGATTGCCTCTTTGTGCACCGGTGATCACTTCATGATGCATCATGCGCTGCTGTGTTTTTGGGAAGGGGACCGCAAATACTGAAATTGCCATGACAAATACGCACTGTAACCATTCTGATGATCTCCTGCAAATCATGCCCGCCATAACAATCGGGGTGGAGAGTTTCCAGCGATTGATCGGCTGTCAATCGGGTGCCGGGCGGTGTGCGAATGGCACAGAATCAATCGTGAAATGGTTTCGTTGAACGATTTCGTGTATTGGGATGACAGTGGGAGACGTTTCATATCACGCAGTGATAGAGGGAGCCAGAGTGCGGATGCCATCGGTTGAGACACTGTACCAGGCTGTTGAATCCCGACGTGATGAGCTGGTTGATCTGACCCGGACTCTCATCGCGATTCC
>JAPOSK010000223.1 GCA_026709725.1 Paracoccaceae bacterium
CCATGTTTGCTGAACGACCCGGAACGGACCCCGATGCCCTCCCCGTTTATGTCGGATCACATCTTGACACACAGCCAACCGGCGGACGCTATGATGGCGTGCTGGGGGTTCTGGGCGCTCTCGAGCTGGTCCGGACCCTCAATGATTCCGGGATCAGGACGCGGCGGCCGATTGTCGTCACCAACTGGACCAATGAAGAGGGGACCCGCTTCGCTCCGGCAATGCTCGCATCGGGGGTGTTTGCCGGCATTCATGAGCTGAACTGGGCCCTCGACCGGGTTGATGCCGAAGGTACGCGTTTCGGCGATGCGCTGGTCCGGATTGGCTGGCAGGGCGATGAAGCGGTCGGCAGCCGCACGATGGCTGCTTTTTTTGAGTTGCATATCGAACAGGGTGCAATTCTGGAAGCCGAGGAGATGGATATCGGCGTCGTGACACATGGCCAGGGCCTGCGCTGGACAGAAATCACCATCACCGGACGTGAAGCCCATACGGGCGCAACCCCCATGCCAATGCGACGCAATGCCGGTCTGGGCATGGCGCGGATTCTGCAACTCATTGATGAGATCGCCTGGAGTCACCAGCCCAATGCGGTGGGTGGCGTCGGTCATATTGATGTCTATCCGAACAGCCGCAATGTCATCCCCGGTCGTGTGGTCTTCACTGCAGATACCCGCGCCCCTGACAGGGATGTGATTGAAGACATGGTCAGCCGCCTGAAATCGGGAGCCCGACGCATCTGCAATGAGCTCGATCTGGATGTATCGTTCGAAACCGTTGGTCAATTCGACCCGGTCACCTTTGACCGGGAATGTGTTGGAGCGGTGCGCAATGCCGCTGAGCAGCTGGGCTACCGCCATCGTGACATCGTCTCGGGCGCCGGACATGATGCATGCTGGATCAACCGGGTTGCGCCAACCGCCATGATCATGTGCCCATGCGTTGACGGGCTGTCGCACAATGAAGCCGAAACGATTACCCGTGACTGGGCCGCCGCGGGAACCAATGTCCTCCTGCATGCGGTTCTGGCCACCGCCGAGGTGGTCAGTGCCTGATTCTGCTGTCCGTAACTGATGAACACAAGGAGAAGACCATGAGTCGTGTCATAAGGGGTGGCACCGTCATCACCGCTGATCGCAGTTTCGAGGCGGACATCCGAATCGAAGGGGAGACGATCGCGGAGATCGGTTCCGATCTCAAAGGTGAGACATATGTCGATGCCACGGATGCCTTTGTGATTCCGGGTGGAATCGATCCGCATACTCACCTTGAGATGCCGTTTATGGGCACGACAGCCGCCGAGACATTTGAGTCGGGGACCTGGGCGGCTGCGGCTGGCGGAACCACCATGCTGGTTGATTTTTGTCTGCCGGGTGAAGACGGCTCCATCGTCAATGCCATCAATGAATGGCACCGGAAATCAGCACCGCAGATCTGCACTGATATCGGCTATCATATGGCCATCACCGGATGGAACGAGACCATCTTCAACGAGATGAAGGCAGCTGTCGATATGGGCGTCAACTCGTTCAAGCATTTTATGGCCTACAAAGGCGCCCTGATGATCGAAGATGATGAGATGTATGCATCCTTTGCCCGTTGCCGGGATCTCGGCGCCCTGCCCATGGTCCACGCCGAGAATGGTGACATCGTGGCCGAACTCCAGCAAAAGTACCTTGCGGCCGGAATCACCGGTCCTGAAGGACACGCCTACTCGCGACCGCCGGAAGTCGAAGGTGAGGCAGCCAACCGTGCGATCATGATTGCCGATGCGGTCGGTGTGCCCCTCTATATTGTTCATGTCTCATGCGAGCAGGCGCATGAAGCCATCCGCCGGGCCCGCCAGAAGGGCATGCGGGTTTATGGTGAGCCCCTGATCCAGTTCCTGACGCTGGATGAGAGCGTCTACCAGAACACGGACTGGGAATATGCCGCACAACGGGTCATGTCGCCACCGTTCCGCTCGAGGGAACATCAGGAAGGACTCTGGAACGGATTGGCTGCCGGGTCACTCCAGGTTGTGGCAACGGACCACGCAGCCTTCACCACGGAACAGAAACGGATGGGTGTGGATAATTTTACCATGATTCCAAACGGAACCGGAGGGCTGGAGGAACGCATGGCGGTGCTGTGGACGAAAGGTGTTGAATCCGGGCGGCTGACTCCGAGTGAGTTTGTGGCAGCCACCTCGACCAATATCGCCAAGATTCTCAATATCTACCCCCGGAAGGGCAGCCTGGAGAGGGGGGCGGATGCCGACATCGTTGTCTGGGATCCGAAGATCGGCAAAACCCTCTCGGCGGCAACGCAGAAATCTGTCCTGGACTACAATGTCTTTGAAGGTTTTGAGGTCGGGGCGCAGCCCCGCTACACACTCTCTCGCGGCGAAGTCATCTGGGCATGGGGACAGAACTCACAGCCACAGCCGGGCCGCGGCCGCTTCGTGCCCCGCCGACCCTTCCCGGCGGTTCATGGTGCCGTCTCGCGCTGGAAAGAACTCAACTCACCACGCCGCATCGCCCGCGACCCGCTGAATATTCCTGCCGGAGTCTGAATGAACCCGGCCGCAGAATGACATGACATGGAGACCCCCTTGACATCATCCGGACCGGATTCCGTTATCGAGGCCAGGGGGCTCTGTCTTGATTTTCCGACCCGGGATGGCATCATCTCGGCCCTCAGCGATGTTGATCTGACAATCCAGCGCGGAGATTTTGTCTCATTTATTGGACCTTCAGGCTGCGGAAAAACCACGTTCCTGCGTGTCATCGCCGCGCTCGAAACACCCACAAGCGGCACAGTCACCGTCAATGGCCTGACACCGGATGAGGCCCGCCGGCGGCGGGCCTACGGGTATGTGTTCCAGGCCGCCGGACTCTATCCCTGGCGCAGTATTCTCGGCAATGTAAAACTCCCGCTGGAGATCATGGGATATGATCGCGACGAGCAGGTTCGCAGGGCCAGGAATGCCATCAATCTCGTCGGGCTCAATGGATTTGAGAAACGCTTCCCGTGGCAGCTCTCGGGAGGCATGCAGCAGCGCGCCTCCATCGCCCGCGCACTCTCATTTGATGCCGATATCCTCCTGATGGACGAACCCTTCGGTGCACTTGATGAGATCGTCCGCGACCACCTGAATGAGCAACTCCTGTCACTCTGGGACAGAACCGGCAAGACGGTTGCTTTTGTCACGCATTCCATTCCCGAAGCTGTCTATCTTTCGACCAGGATTGTGGTCATGAGTCCCCGCCCGGGCCGGATTATTGATGTCATCGAGAGTCCCCTGCCCAGCGATCGGCCGCTTGAGATCCGCGACAGTTCCGAATTCATCCGGATCGCCCAGCGGGTTCGCAACGGTCTCAGGGCCGGCCACAGTTATGAATGAATCAC
This sequence comes from Paracoccaceae bacterium, assembly GCA_026709725.1. Classification (GTDB taxonomy): domain Bacteria; phylum Pseudomonadota; class Alphaproteobacteria; order Rhodobacterales; family Rhodobacteraceae; genus MPNP01. The sequence goes on from JAPOSK010000223.1 coordinate 3,391, forward strand.
AGGAATGAAAAGCATTGCAGTCGGAAGCGGGCTGAGCCCCTCATGAATTCCCAGACCCCCTCGGGCCGTCTCCTCCCGATCCTGGCCATGATCCTCGCAGTCATTGTCATCTGGTATCTTGGCGCAGCCACAATGAACACAGGAACCATTCTCGATCAGGCCGAACGGATGGGAAAGACAGTCGAATTCAGCACGGCCCTCGCTGATTCCATGAGTCAGGCACGACCAAAATTGCCGGCGCCGCACCAGATTGCTGTTGAGATCTGGGGGACCACCATCGCGCAACAGCTCACATCGCCGCGCAACATTCTCTTCCATGCCTGGGTGACGCTCTCAGCAACGCTGCTTGGCTTTCTCATTGGCTCGCTGCTTGGAATTCTCCTTGCGATCAGCATTCTGAACAGCCGGGCCATGGATTATGGGGTCATGCCCTGGCTTGTTGCCAGCCAGACGATCCCAATTCTGGCGATCGCACCGATGATCATCGTCATTCTCAATTCCATCGGATTGGCCGGCCTTGTCCCGAAATCCATCATTTCGGCCTATCTGTCCTTTTTCCCGGTCGCCGTGGGAATGGTCACCGGGCTCCGGTGCCCCGACCGCATACAGACAGATCTGATGCACACCTACAACGCCTCCCCATCGCAGATCTTCTGGAAACTGCGGGCTCCGGTTTCGGTCCCCTTTCTCTTTACCTCACTCAAGATTGCCATTGCCGCATCCCTTGTCGGGGCAATTGTCGGCGAGTTGCCCACGGGTGCGGTCGCCGGCCTTGGTGCCCGGATGCTCGCCGGCAGCTACTACGGCCAGACAATCCAGATCTGGTCCGCTCTCATCACAGCCGCCATTCTTGCCGCATGTCTCGTCGGCCTGATTTCCTTCATCCAGCGACAGGTCATGACCACAATGGGGATGGTCCGGTGACAGAGGCGGCCAATGATTGAAGTCGTTCTTGCACTGGTCATCTGGGGGCTGGCCTGGTGGGCCAACATCCGTCTTGCGGCCCACGGGGCGACACGGATCCTTCGTTTTGCAGTCCCGGTCATCTTCGGTCTTACAATCATCGTCATGTGGGAGCTGCTGGTTCGCGGGCTCAATGTCCCCGGTGTCATTCTGCCGCCACCTTCCGCCATTGCCGCAACATTTGCCGGGAGTCTGGAGATTCTCTGGGTCGACCTGCTTGAGACATTCGTCAAAGGCGCGCTCAGCGGTTATGTCATCGGCTGCGGCTCCGCGATTCTCTTTGCCATCCTGACGGATCGCTCGACGTTTCTCAAACGCGGCCTCCTGCCCCTTGGCAACGTCTTCTCGGCTCTGCCGATCATTGGCACCGCTCCCATCTTTGTCATGTGGTACGGGTTCGGCTGGCAGTCAAAAGCCGCCGTCGTGGTCGCCATGACGTTCTTTCCCATGCTGGTCAGCACTGTGCAGGGCCTGCAGGCTTCAGGATCCATGCAGCGTGATATCCTGCGCACCTATGGTTCAAGCTACTGGCAGACACTGATCAAATTGCGGATTCCATCCGCCATGCCCTCTGTCTTCAACGGGCTCAAGATCTGCACAACGCTCTCCCTCATCGGCGCCATTGTGGCAGAATTCTTCGGATCGCCGATCAGGGGGATGGGGTTCCGGATCTCGACCGAAGTCGGTCGTCTGGCCCTCGACCTGGTCTGGGCCGAGATCGTTCTCGCCGCGATCATCGGCTGCAGTTTTTACGGGCTGGTCGCAGCAATTGACAACAGGGTGAGTTTTTGGCACCCTTCACGGCGTCCATGATTGCGTATACACGGATACCGGTCACAAAAATGAAAAGACACAGCAACAACAACAGGATTCAGACGATGAAACGACTCTTGGGACTCCTTTCAACCCTCACTCTCCTCCTTGGGCTCGGCAGTGCCCCGCAGGCGGCCGATTCCCTGACACTGCAACTGAAGTGGGTCACGCAGGCACAATTCGCCGGCTACTATGTTGCCCTCGACAAGGGCTATTATGCCGAAGAGGGCCTTGATGTCACCGTCAATGCCGGAGGGCCGGACATTGCACCGCCACAACTCATCGCCGGCGGTGCCGCTGACCTGATCATCGAATGGCTGCCCGCAGCCCTCGCCGCCCGCGAGAGGGGACTGCCCCTGGTCAATATCGCGCAGCCCTTCAAGTCATCCGGGCTGATGCTGACATGCCGCAAGGATACCGGCATCACATCGCCGGCGGATTTCCCCGGTCGCACCCTTGGTGTCTGGTATTTCGGGAATGAGTATCCCTTTCTCAGCTGGATGAGCCAGCTCGGAATTCCCACCGATGGTTCCGAAGGCGGCGTCACGGTGATCAAGCAGGGCTTCAATGTTGACCCTCTGCTCTCAGGCCAGGCTGACTGCATCTCGACCATGACCTACAATGAGTACTGGCAGGTGATCGATGCCGGTTATGCGCCGGATGACCTGATCACCTTCAAGTATGAGGAGCAGGGCGTGGCAACACTTGAGGATGGGATCTATGCGCTGGAAAGCAGTCTTGATGATCCGGCAATGGTCGACAGGTTCGTTCGCTTTGTCCGTGCGTCCATGAGGGGCTGGAAATATGCCGAGGCCAATCCGGATGAAGCGGCGGATATCGTTCTCAGCTATGATCTTACCGGTGCCCAGACCGAGGAGCATCAGCGCAGGATGATGGGAGAAATTGCCAAACTGACCGCCGGCTCCAATGGAGAGTTGTCCGAAGCCGATTTCAACCGGACAGTTGATACGCTTCTCGGGGGTGGCTCTGATCCGGTCATCACCAAACGGCCGGAAGGTGCCTGGACACACGTCATCACAGACCAGGCCCTGTAGCCGGAGATTCCGACTGACGGATATCATTCCCGTTCCTGACACATTCCCGACCGGGTGGGCAGATGTGCCTGCCCGGCGCTTGGCCGCGTGCCATGTTCTGCATCCGAGAGATGTATGACTGTCGCCAGCCCTCCCGGTGAAACCCTCGCTGTCTACGACGACAATCTCCTGCTGCTGGCCCTTTGCGGCACCCACGATGAGAATCTGGATCGGATTGAGCGAACACTGGGGATTCAGATTGTCCGTCGCGGCAATCGGATTGTGCTCGCTGGCAGCCTTGAGCGCCGCCTCAGGGCCAAGGCAGCCCTTGATGCACTCTATTCCGGCCTCGCAAGTGACAGCACCGTCGATTTTGGTGATATCGACCGGGTCCTCAATCACCAGAAGGACTCCCCGGACATGGCTTCCGAAGCCTCCGATCTGCTCACCATCACAACCCGTCGTCGGCAGGTCATTCCGATCAACGCCCGCCAGGCTGACTACATCAAGGCACTCAGGACCAGCGAGATGGTTTTTGGAATCGGTCCGGCCGGTACGGGCAAAACCTATCTCGCCGTCGCTGCCGCAGTCGCAGCCCTGCTTGATGGACGCGTGCGGCGCATCATTCTCTCAAGGCCGGCGGTCGAGGCCGGTGAGCATCTCGGTTTCCTGCCCGGAGACATGAAGGAAAAGATTGATCCTTACATGCAACCGCTCTTTGATGCCCTGCGGGACTTTCTGCCACTGAAGACGCTCAACCATCATCTTGAACAGCAAACCATTGAAATCGCCCCCCTCGCCTTCATGCGCGGTCGAACCCTGAGCGAGGCATTCGTCATTCTCGATGAAGCGCAGAACACCACCCGGCTGCAAATGAAGATGTTTCTCACACGCCTCGGTCACGGGTCACGCATGGTTGTCAATGGCGATGTCAGCCAGATTGATCTCCCCGGGGGTCAGGGTTCGGGCCTGGTGGATGCCAGGAGCCGCCTGTCAGGTCTCGGCGACATCGAATTCGTGACCTTTTGCTCCAGTGATGTTGTCCGCCATGGCCTCGTGGGCCGCATCATCAATGCCTATGCCCGGAAGATGTGACAGGGGCACGACCACCGCTGTCATGGCCGTGATTCATGTTGATGACTCCCGCTGGGACAGCATGAACTGTGCCGAACGGATTCAATCGGCATGCCACGCCGCCGTCACCGTCACATCGCTTCTTCCGCAGAACAGCTGTGCACATATCAGTCTTCTCCTTTGCAATGATGCAAGGATCCGGGGTCTCAACCGGCAGTTCCGCCGCAAGGACCGCCCCACAGATGTCCTGTCATTTCCCAGCGATGGCTTTCGGACCCCGGATCACCCGAATGATCTCTTCCTTGGTGATATTGCACTTGCTTTCGAGAGTTGTCGCCGGGGTGCATCCGAAGCATCTGTCAGCCTTGCGGACCACATTGAACATCTTGTCATCCACGGCTGCCTGCATTTGCTCGGATTTGATCACGATACCGAGGAAAATTTCCGGAAAATGTCATATTTGGAGACAGTGGCCCTTGCAAAGACCAGAACTTATGTTCCATAGAACCGGGTGCAGACATTCTGTGTCTGACACAGAGTTGGGAACAGGAATGCACAAGACGGCTGGCGTGCCATCAGGCCCGGGGAGGCCAGACAACAGATCCGGCAACGCGGGCCGCGGGGGCCTCTTCGGTTTCTTCAGCCGCACCGGCGGTGATGACACTGACGGCGACAGCCGTGCCGCTGAGGAAGACCCGGACCCGGCCGCCGCCCACACATCCGCTCCACATGACAGTGTCCCTGTTGTCGGCGATGTCATGGTGACCCGTGCCGATATCATTGCCGTGGCCAATACCGCGTCCCTTGATGAGCTGGTCAAGATCTACAAGACCAGTGGCCGCACACGCATCCCGGTCTATGCAGAAACCCTCGACAACCCGCTCGGCTTCGTCCATCTCAAGGATATCGCACTCGAATACGGCTTCAACGGCATGCACCGTGAATCCTTCAACTTCTCCCGCTGGCTGCGGGCACCGCTCTACGTTCCACCATCAATGGAAATTGCCAGTCTGCGTGCGACCATGCAGGCCGAAGCCTGTCACATGGCACTGGTTATTGATGAATACGGTGGGGTGGACGGGCTGGTCACCATCGAGGATCTGCTTGAACATCACTTTGGCAAGATTCTTGATGAGCATGATCTGCCATCGGATGATGAAAACCGGCTGCACGAGATCCGGCCCGGTGTCTATGAGTGCTCCGGCCAGACCCTCCTGAGAAGCATCGAGGCAGCCTATCAGCGCCCCCTCTTTGCCCAGAATGATGATGAAGAAATCGACACTATCGGTGGCTGGGTCTCAGCCAGCTGCAATCGCATACCTGAAACCGGTGACACGATCCTCATCGACAGTGACCGCATAAAGGTGACGATTATCAGGGCCGATGCCCGCAAGGTCAACTCCCTGCGATTAAGCCCAAACATCCCCGCCTGACACTTGACAGAACGTGCCCAGATGCGGGCTTCTCTCCAACTCCTGCCGCTTGCGCCCATCGGCGGACTCGTTGCCGCTCTTGGTCAGGATCCCTACACGCTGCCACTTGCCCATCTTGCCGGACTTGCCCTCCTCTTTGCCCTCATTCGCCACAGCCCGGACCGAACAGCGAGTGCCCTTCGGGGTTTCCTTTTCAGTCTCGGCTATTTTGGCCTCACCCTTGCCTGGCTCATCCATCCCTTCCAGGTGAACGCTGAAGCGCATGGCTGGCTCGCGCCCATCGCACTTGCCCTTCTCGTCACCGGACTTGCCTTCCTCTGGTCCCTCACCATCTGGCTCAGCCACAACCTCACACCAGACCCGACCTGGCGTGCGTTCAGCACTGCTCTTCTCCTGACGATGACCGAAATGTTCCGTGAACATCTCTTCACCGGCTTTCCATGGGCGCTGCCGGGCTACATCTGGACTGATCAACCGATCGGCCAGGCTGCATCACTCATCGGCGTTCACGGTCTGACGGCACTCACGCTCTTCGTTGCCGCCCTGCCCTTTACCGGCCGCCGCCCCATTGCCTCACTCCTGCTGGCTGCAGGACTGCTTGCATTCCTTCACACATTCGGTCTCATGCGCCTCGCAGCACACCCTTCCGATTCAGCCAACGGAATCCCCGTTCGTATTGTCCAGCCAAACATCCCCCAGGAGGAAAAGTGGCCAGCAGACTTTGCCGCCCGGAATCGCGACAGGCTGTTCACACCCCCACTGACACCGGCCACCGAGACAGATCCGGCCCTGATCATCTGGCCCGAAACGGCCATCACATGGGAGCGTTTGGAGGCCTCACAGACAAATCTTCCTGCCACGACCCTGCCCCCAAATCGTCAGATTCTGACCGGCATCATCCGGCAGGATGATCACGCCGTCTACAATTCCGCCCTGCTTCACCGGCCCAACACTCCCATCACCCATATCGACAAGTCGCGGCTTGTTCCCTTTGGCGAGTACATCCCTCTGGCCGGCTTTCTCTCCCGGTTTGGCCTCGGCCCGCTTGCGGTTGGCGATTCTTCGGGTTTCTCCCGCGGTGATTCGTCCACGCTTCTGACAACGGCCGGCATCGGCCCCATCCGGGTCCTCATTTGTTACGCAGCCATCTTTCCGGGCCTCGTCCGTCAGCAGCACCGACCCATCGCCCTCGTCCAGATAAC
>JAPOSK010000338.1 GCA_026709725.1 Paracoccaceae bacterium
ACCGATGCGGTCCACCGGTCCGGTGGCAACACACCCTTCAGGTCCTCCAGCCCACCGGGATCGGCCTTGGGAAGATTGAGTGTCGCGCCGCCAATCGACACGCTGCTCAATACGCCTCGTGCGCTTTTGAGAAACGTCCGGCCCCGCTCCCACCAGGCGTGGGGACTCAGCCCGCCGATGATGCAAAGACGAGAGAGGGCGGAAGGGACACTTTCTTCCAGCATCGAACTGGTCACGGAGAGAATCCGGGGCACAGGATTGGTGGGTGATGCCCCATCCGTGCTCAGGATCTTTTCCAGCTCCGCCAGAACCGCACTCTTGCCGGCACCGGGTGCCCCCTGAAGGATTCGTGTGGTCCCGGGGACAGAGTGGTTCTCAGCGGTCCATGATCGTCGGGCAATGGTGAGGATATCATCAAGGATCCGCTCCCTGCCGACAAAAACCGGTGGGATGGACTTTTCCCCATCAGTGACAAAGTTGTTCAGCTCCTCAAGCTTGAACACGGGACATCTCCTTCGGATCAGAACAGGTATTGGATCCTCCCTGACTATAGTGGGTTGGGCCCGTGATTACGACTCCGGGACCGCGGTGCAGGCAGTGGCTGGCCTTCCCCATCCTGAAAGTGATGTCATCCCGACGGACTCCAGACCCGGCAGCACGCGCCTCGACTCTTCCGCCAATCAGGATCGCGCCGCTTGGGAGGACTGTCTGCGGGATGCCTTCACCCCCTACATGCGCAAGGGGATCATCGCCGACACCGCCAGCACACAAGCGGGTCCCGCATTGCTCCTCGATGATGCTGCCGGATGGTGGCAACAGCACAGAACAGGAACCCCGAACAACTGCGGATCCAGCGCATTCGCCACCCGGACCCGCCCATGATGCTGCCATGATGCTGGATGGGCCGCTCAAGCACCTGCTGAGTGGCGCGGGGAGAGAATTAATGAGCCCCGGCAACCCGGGGGAACTGTTGTTGTGCCAGTGACACGAGGTCTATCCCCGCGGTCGCGGGGTCAACGTCAGACTGACCGGCGGACAATTGCACTGAACACAGCTGCCACCCCGAAAACCAGGCGGCCATCGACAGTTGAGTGCCCATCAGCCTGTATGCGAACAGGTCTATGGGGCACGACAATCAAAAAAGCAAGGCGACCGGGCATGCTTGGCATATGCAGGGGATGGTTTGCCGGTCACACCACGATCTGATTTTTTGTGAGATGGGTGTTGGCCGGATTCTGATTCCCGAATGACTGCGAGCAATCCCTGTGTCATCGAGCCGCCACGGGATCATATTTTGGGGACTTGTGCAGCAGATTGATCCCCTGCCTGCACCAAATCCGGATTGGGCTGCGGTGGCGTGCGGCTGGCTCGCATGCGAGCCAGGCTCGTTTGAAAGCCATCCGACCATATTTGCATGATTCCAGGCTTTGTCCTATCCGGGGCGGGTCTTTCCATGTCAGGATAATGCATGCGATTTTTGGGACGAAGTCTGGTCGGGTTGTTCCTTCTTGGAGCCACACTGGGCCTGCTGACCCTTGCCTTCAAGACTGTTTTTGACGCTGCTCAAGAGCGGGCATCACGCGAATCGCGGGGCAATGCAGCACGGGAACGGGTCTATGCTGTCCGTGTTCTTCCAGCAGCAGTGACCAGTGTCAGGCCACAGATTGCCGCATTTGGTGAGATTGAAAGCCGGAGAACGCTTGAACTCCGTGCTCCAACCGGAGGAACAATTACCGAGCTGTCGCCAGACTTTGTCGAAGGCGGCGTGCTTGAAAAGGGCGGGGTCATCCTGCGCATTGACGCAGCGGATGCCGAGGTTCAGAGCCAGTTTGCCCTGGCTGACCGGAATGATGCCGAGGTTGAGGTTACCGAATCTCTTCGGGCCCTGACCCTGGTTGAAAACGAACTCAAGGCCGCCCGCGAGCGCGAGACACTCCTCAAGCGGGCCTATGATCGTCAGGTTGAGCTTTGGGAAAAGGAGATCGGGACGCGTGATGCCGTTGAAACGGCTGAACTCGCCCTGACCACGGGACGGCAGTCAATCCTTTCGATCCAGAGATCTGTCGCCCAGGCGGAATTGCGGATTGATCAGGCCCGATCACAGCTGGAACGGCAGGAAATCGCTCTGGCAGAGGCACGCCGCCAATTGGATGATACCACACTTGTCGCAGAATTCTCCGGAACGCTCAGCGATGTCAGCATCGTCGAAGGTGGATTGCTCTCCGCCAACGAGCGAATTGGAATCCTGATTGATCCCGGCGCCCTTGAGGTGGCATTCAAACTCTCGAACACCCAGTATCGGCGATTGCTGGATAACGATGGGCGGCTGCTGCCAATTGACGTCAGCGTCGGCCTGGATCTGGCTGACAGCACAACATCCACAACAGGCCGGATTGTGCGCGAAGGCGCGGCTGTGCTTGAGGGTCGGACAGGACGGCTTCTCTTTGCCGCCCTGCCGGACAGCGGCCGGATTGGCCTGAAACCCGGCGATTTTGTCTCAGTGACCATTGAGGAGCCGGAGCTTCATGGCATTCTGGTTCTTCCCGCAGCAGCGATTGATTCCGACAATCGTATCCTGGTTCTGAATGATGAGAATCGGCTGGAGGATATTGATGCCGACTTACTCCGGCGCATGGGCGATGAGGTCATTGTCCGTGGCAGGACGGGGATGGCGGGCCGTCTCATCGTGGCAGAGAGGACACCGCTGATTGGCGGCGGCAGTCTGGTGAAACCGATTTTGCCGGATGAGGGTTCCATCGAAACACAACCGGAACCGGCGATGGTTGCACTGGGTGACGAGGAGCGAACCCGGCTCATTGCCATGGTCGAGGGCAATGCGTTTATGCCGGATACGGTCAAAAAACGGATCCTGGAACAGCTTCAGCAGGCCGAGGTTCCCCAGGATATGCTTGATCGCCTGCGAGCCAGGAGCGGTGGCTGAAATGGCTGGTCAGGGCTGGGAGACATCACAGTTCCGACCTGTTCTGGCATACTTCACCCGCCATCGCACAGCGGCCAATCTCATCATGGTTCTCATGCTGGCACTGGGAGCCCTCGCCTACAGTCAAATTCGCTCACAGTTTTTTCCTGATGTCATCATCGAAAGCGTTGATGTCCGTGTCGACTGGGACGGGGCGGGGGCTGAAGATATCGACTATGCCATTGTCCAGTTGCTCGAACCGGTGCTGCTTGCCGTTGAGGGGGTGACCTCGACGGAATCGGTGTCAAGTGAAGGCAGCGCGCGGATCACCCTGGAATTTGAACCCGGATGGGATATCAAGCGGGGGACTGACGATGTCCGAACATCTGTCGATGCAACAACCGGTCTGCCGGATGATGTCGATGAACCTGTGGTGCGGCAAAACACCTGGCGTGACCGCGTCACCGATGTTGTGGTGACAGGACCGGTCTCAGTCGAACTCCTCGGCAAATATGTCGATGAATTTATCGTCAGGCTTTTTGGTGAGGGGGTCACGCGCTCGACCATTCGGGGCATTGAGGCTCCGCTGACTGTGGTTGAGGTGCCGGGAAAGGAACTTGTCCGCAATGACATCGCTCTGAGAGACATCGCGGCGGCTGTCGGTGAAGAGGCGGAGGCGGATCCGGCGGGAGAAATCACGGGTGCGGCGGCCCGGGTTCGCACCGGGCTGGAGAAGCGAACGGTTGAAGAGATCGAGTCGATAGCCCTGCGGTCGCTCCCGGATGGATCCCGGCTGTATGTCGGTGACATCGCACGCGTCTATGTGGAAGGTATTGATCGTGGGCGCGCCTACTTTGTTGATCAGAACCCGGCGGTGTCCATTCGTATTGATCGGGCTGATGGTGGCGATGCAATTGCCCTGCAACGGACAGTCGAGCGGGTGGCTGGCGAACTCACTCAGGAATTGCCGGCCGGTGTCTCGATTGATCTGATCCGGACCCGTGCCGAATACATCACAAACCGCCTGCAGGTCCTGATTGAGAATGGGGCCCTCGGTCTCCTGCTGGTGGTCATCCTGCTCTTCCTCTTCCTGAATGCCCGCACGGCCTTCTGGGTTGCGGTCGGTATTCCGACCGCCATGATGGCAGCACTGGCCATGATGTATGCGTTCGGATTCACGCTGAACATGATCTCCCTGTTTGGTCTGATCATATGCCTTGGGCTCGTGGTTGATGATGCGATTGTTGTTGGTGAACATGCTGATTTCCGGGCACGAAATCTTGGTGAGTCACCCGTGATGGCTGCGGAGAATGCCGCGACCCGGATGTTTGCTCCCGTCTTTGCAGCAACTGTCACGACCATCATTGCCTTCTTCTCGATCACCGCAATTGGTGGCCGCTTCGGATCACTGCTGGCCGACCTGCCCTTTACTGTCATCGTCGTCCTGACAGCATCATTGCTTGAGTGTTTCATCATCCTGCCAAATCATATGAGGCATGCACTTGCGCATTCCGCCCGGCAGCACTGGTATGATTTGCCAAGCGTGCTTTTCAACCGGGGATTTCGCTGGTTCCGCAACACACTGTTCCGGCGATTTATCGCAGCCGTGATCGCCTTTCGTTATCCGGTCATCGCGGTCATTCTCCTCCTGTTTGCCGGTCAGATTGCGCTTGTCATCAAGGGTGATGTCCCCTGGCGCTTTTTCAATGCCCCGGAACAGGGTTCGATCAGCGGCAACTTCGCCATGCTTCCCGGGGCCGGACGGGCCGATACACTTGACATGATGCGCGAGATGCAGCGGGCAACCCGGGTTGTCGGTGAAAAAATGGCCGCCGAACATGGCACCAATCCGGTGACCTATGTGGTCGCTGAAGTCGGCGGCAATACAGGCCGGGGTCTGCCCGGCGCGTCGACGATTGACCGGGATCTCCTGGGCTCGGTTGCCATCGAACTCATTGATGCCGATCTCAGACCCTATTCCTCCTTCGAGTTTGTTGCCGCGCTGCAAAGTGAAGTCCGTCGGCATCCCCTGCTTGAGACATTGAGTTTCCGGGGCTGGCGCGGCGGCCCGGGCGGAGATGCCCTCAGCATCAACTTCTTCGGGGCATCCGCCAATATCCTCAAGGATGCTGCCGAAGCCCTCAAGACTGAACTTGCCCGATACCCGGAAGTCTCCGCCGTTGAGGATGATCTGGCCTATGACAAGGCCGAACTCATCCTGGAGCTGCAACCGCAGGGCGAGGCACTCGGCTTCACCATTGATGGCATTGCCACAGTTCTCAAGAACCGGCTCGGCGGCGTCACAGCCGCCTCGTTTCCGGATGGCACGCGCAGCAGGGAAATCCGGATCCGCTTGCCTGAAGACGAATTGACGGCTGATTTTCTTGAACGCAGCTACCTCCGTTCGGCCACCGGTGAATATGTTCCTCTGGCAGATATCGTCAGAGTCGACGAACGCAAGGGTTTCTCCACCGTTCGGCGTCAGAATGGCATTCGTCTGGTTGCCATTACCGGGGATATTTCAGAGGATGATCCCCAAAGGGCCGAGGCCATTGGTATCGAACTTGCCGAAGTCATCATCCCCGCCATTGAGGAACGCTTCGGTGTCACCTCAGGCTTTTCCGGGCTGGCCGAACAGGAACAGGACTTTCTGGCTGATGCCCGGTTCGGCTTTGCCCTCTGCATGATTGGAATCTATTTCACGCTGGCCTGGATATTCTCCAGCTGGACACGGCCCGTTGTTGTGCTGGCAGCGATACCCTTTGGCCTCACGGGCGCCATTCACGGTCATCTCCTGTGGGATGTCCCCCTGTCAATATTCTCGCTCATCGGACTCATTGGTCTCTCCGGCATCATCATCAATGATGCGATCGTCCTCATCTCGACCGTTGATCAGTATTCCCGGCGCCAGGGCCTGATTCCTGCCATTATCAATGGCACGTCGGACCGCTTGCGTCCCGTCCTCCTGACGACGCTGACAACCGTTCTTGGACTTCTCCCTCTCCTCTACGAAACCTCACAGCAGGCCAGTTTCCTCAAACCCACTGTCATTACCCTCTGCTATGGTCTCGGTTTTGGACTGGTCCTCGTTCTCTTTCTGGTTCCGTCCCTGCTTGCCGTCCACGCCGACATCGGGCAGCGTCTGCGGTCACTCAAACGGGCCCTGCGGACCAGCGAGCGGACAATCTTTATCCCTGTTCTGCTTGCCGGACTCGCCGCCGCCGCATTCTTCGCTGCAACCCTTGGATCAACACTTCTCAATGGCGCACTGCCTGCCCATCTCACTCCACTCCTGCCCACAACACTTTCACCGCCCCTCGCGGCACTGGCACTTTTTCTCGCCGGCCTCCTCATCATCTGTCTCGCAGCGTTCGCGCTCGGATGGGCCCTGGCCACCCTCGGAAGACGGTCTTCCGAGATATGAACGATCAGGATCATCCGTCAGAAAGAAAATCCCGGAACATCGCAGCAGCAGCACAAACCGCCCGAAGGTTGAGTCATGGCGGAATTTTCGTATGGATGGCATGTCAGGCAGAATGAAAGACAGGGCTCTGTTGCGTGCAGCCCCCGGCACAGACATGCCCGTGACATTTTCAGCAGGAATGCGGCAATGCAAATGAGCCAGAACAATCACAGCACTTTCGAGACCACAGAGCAGGAAGACCTGATTCTGGATGCTCTGGACAGGTGGCTGGAACGGGATGTCAGGCCGCATGTCCTTGAACTTGAGCATGCCGATACATATCCCCATGCGATGGTTGAGCAGATGAAAGGCCTTGGTCTCTTTGGGGCCACAATCCCCGAAGCGTATGGCGGCCTTGGTCTTTCGGCAACAAGTTATGCACGAATCGTTGAACGCATTTCCACTGTCTGGATGTCGCTTTCAGGCATTATCAACAGCCATCTGATCATGGCAGCCTGCGTCTCACGCATGGGATCGGAAGCGCAAAAGGCTGACTACCTCCCGCGCTTCGCCACAGGAGAGTTGCGCGGGGGCCTTGCTCTGACCGAACCGGATGCAGGCACAGATCTGCAGGCAATCAGAACGCTGGCTGTCCGTCGGGGCGACCACTACGTCATCAATGGTACCAAAACCTGGATTTCCAATGGCATTGAGGGATCCTGTTTTGCCCTTCTGGTCAAGACAGACCCGGAAGCCGATCCCCGACACAGGGGCATGTCGATGTTTATCGCCGAGAAGGGTGATGGATTCACCGTTTCCAGAAAACTGGAGAAACTCGGCTACAAGGGCATTGATACCGCGGAACTGGTGTTCACTGACTATATCGTGCCCGCTGATCGCCTGATCGGCCTCAAGGAGGGCAGGGGAATGCAAACGGCACTCGGCGGACTTGAGCTCGGTCGGGTCAATATCGCGGCAAGGGGGTGCGGAGTGGCGGCGGCGGCCCTCAATGACAGCGTCGCCTATGCGCAGACCCGCAACACCTTTGGCAAACCAATCGCCCAACACCAGGCCATCCAGCTCAAACTCGGTGAAATGGCAACCAAGGTTCAGGCCGCACGCCTGCTGACCTATGATGCCGCCCGTGCTTACGACAGCGGGCAACGCTGTGACATGGAAGCTGGCATGGCGAAGTACTATGCCTCAGAGGCGGCCATTGACAATACGCTGGAAGCCATCCGGATTCATGGTGGCTACGGATACTCCAAGGAATTCCATGTTGAACGGTATTTCCGTGATGCCCCTCTCCTCTGCATTGGGGAGGGCACCAATGAAATCCAGCGCATGATCATCGCCAAACAGCTTATTGAACGCAATCCGGTCTGACACGCTCAGTCACTCCGGGCAGGCACGCGCTCCTGCTGACGGGGACTCCCTGCATTCCGATCAACAGACCTCCAGACCGGCCCTGATGCAGATGCCGCAGAATGGGCTGCTGCGTCACGGCCTGTTTTCATCGGATCCATTTCTCATCGGGATCTGTTCCCCGCCAGGCCCACCGGTGGTTTGTGTATCGGTTGCAGGGATCGCACCCCGGCTCTGCCAGTCAAGGAGGATATCGGGCACGATGACGAGGCGATCGAACTCAACACGGATATTGACCCAACGGAAACGCACGGAGTTCATGACGATTTCACGATCAAGTTCCCGATACCGGTCAATGACGGGTGCATTCTCAACAAGCGCAGCGGGGCTTTGGGTGAATGCCAGCGAGTCAATGGCGGCATTGGCCCAGAGTGTCTGGCGTGCACGCTCATGACACGCGGCAATCACAGCATCCCGCAATGGAATGGAATAGGCATCGGCAAATGTCCGGACGACACATTCACGCTGGCAGTGGCAAGCCAGATCACATGCAGTTTGCACATCAAGATCACCGCGGGTTTGCAGAATCGCAACGGTGTGAATGGAAAGATCGGCAAGGCACGCTGCAAAGACGGCCCATTTTGACTGTTCGAGGGCCGGGGCAAATGTCGGATCACGAAAGATCTTGACATACTGTCTTCCCATCCGGGTCTTGAGGTAGCCATAAAGGGAAGTCTGGGCAATGTATGCCGAACGGGTGTGAATGAATCGGATCAGGTCCTCAACAGTCCTGACCCTGGCCGGGAACAGCCGTTTGAGAAGGGCTTGCCGGTATACACGGATCAGGCCGGCAATATCGCGTACACGGCCGATGATGTCCTGAACATGGTCCTGTAAGGTATTCGTCATTGTTCCTGTGAAATGGCTGTGCTAGAAAATCGATTGCAATAATTGTCGAGTTGATAATATATGAAGACTGTGTGACACCAACCATCGGTGTTGCTTTGGAACTGTCAGCAAGGGAGGTATCATGGCTGATAATCCGACAATGGAACTCAAACGCAAGATTCACTGGCTACGAACCAGTCGGATCACCGAGTGGGTTCTGGTGTTGTGGGTGATCTTTGCATTTGTCGTACACTGGAATGCCCAGTCACTCAATGAACTGTCATTTCTTGGATTTCCTCTTGGGTATTATTTTGCCGTTCAGGGGTCCTTGGCCATCTTTGTCATCCTGATCTATGTCCAGAACCTGCTGCAGGACCGGATCGACGATGACGCCGGTCTTGATCAGTAGGGAGGAAGAACAATGTCTCTACAAACAGGAAGCAGCGATTTTCTGAACAATCTGCCCAAGATATACGGAACGTATACGGGCGGATTCATCGTTTTTATTCTGCTCATGGCAATCCTTGAGCAGGTGGGCGTTTCTGCCAATGTGATCGGCATTCTCTTTGTTGCATTCACAGTCTTCATCTATGCCGCAATTGGTTTCCTGTCGCGCACCATGCAGGTCGATGCCTACTATGTCGCCGGTCGGCAGGTGCCACCGGTCTTCAATGGCATGGCGACAGCGGCTGACTGGATGTCCGGTGCATCGTTTGTTGCACTGGCCGGCGGTATTTACTTCGGCGGCCACGGGTATCTGGCATTTGTCGTCGGCTGGACCGGTGGCTATGTGCTCGTCAACTCGCTGATGGCACCATATCTGCGCAAGTTCGGCTGCTACACTGTGCCGGATTTCATCGGGACGCGCTATGGGGGAAACCAGGCCCGCTTTGTTGCCACAATCATTCTCTTTGTTGCATCGTTCACCTACGTGACGGCGCAGATCAACGCGTCGGGAACCATTGCTGCCCGTGCCCTGCACATCCCCTTTGAGGTCGGTGTCTGGTTTGGTCTGCTTGGCATTTTGCTGTGCTCAATGCTCGGTGGCATGCGGGCGGTGACCTGGACACAGGTCGCCCAGTATATCGTTCTGATCATCGCCTATCTTGTGCCGGTGATCTGGATGTCGAATGTCCAGGGGTTTGGCCTCATCCCGCACTTTGGCTACGGCGATGCCGTCCAGCGGATTGCGGAACTTGAAGCGCAGCTCAATGTCGGTGCGGCGGCAACGGTGACGCCTGAACTCAAGGGTGTC
>JAPOSK010000363.1 GCA_026709725.1 Paracoccaceae bacterium
CCGTCACTGTCAACAACATCAAAGGTGGTGGCGGTCCCGAAATCAACGACAATCAGGTCACCGCCATAGCGGGCATAGGCGGCCACGGTGTTGACCAGCCTGTCGGCTCCGACCCGGGTGGCCGGATCAACCCTGACCGCGACCGGAAGCACGCAGTCGGGCCGACCGACGACAAGGGGTCTGGTCCCGAGATGGTGCCGGGCGAGCGATTCCAGCTGCATGATCGTCTCGGGAACAACCGAGGCAATCACCATGGCCCGGATGGCACCAAGTTCGGTGTCAGTGCCCGCAAGTGAAGAGAGCCATGCGTAGTATTCGTCCCCCGTTCGCAGGGGATTCGTTGCACAGCGCCATTGCTGCGTCAGTCTCTCACCGTCGTAGAGCGCAAAGACCGTATTGGTGTTCCCGACATCGATGGCAAGCAGGCCCGTCATGGCTGTGCGAGTTCCAGATCAGCCGCAACAAGTGTCCTGCGGACGCCCTGACAGTCCAGAACGGCGTGACCGGACTCGTCAATGGTCTCCAGTCTTCCCGCGATCGTGCCGTGCCCGGTATGGGCCCTGACCCTCTGGCCCGGACCGAGCGCCCGCTGCAGCCATGCGTTTCTGGTGCAGGCGAAACCGAGAGCGGAAATCTCGTGCTCACGGCGCATCATGGTCTCCGCCAGCACCGAAAGCACCGCATCGGTTGTGAAGGTCATCCCGGTCATATGCAGAAGATCGCCGGCTGGAAGGCGGGAATCGTCCGGGAGTCTGTTCGGTGAGGACACAAGGTTGATCCCGATGCCAATGACCAGACAGGGGCCCGCCTGTGTTGAAACCCCTTCCAGCAGGATGCCGGCAACCTTATGCCTTTCGATGAGGATATCATTGGGCCACTTGATGGCAATCCGATTGCGGGGAGTCCTGTCGTGCGGCGCCTGGTCACGGGTCGTCTCCTGATCATATCCGGCCACCAGACGGACCAGGCAATCATGCACGGCCAGTGCAGCGACATAGCTGTAGAGGGGTGCCGGGGGCAGGATGGCGGGATGGGGACGGACGTAGGATGCATGCAGGTTGCCGGGTGCCGAGTGCCAGACCCGGCGGCGGCGGCCGTAACCGGCGGTCTGGACGGTTGCGGTGATCCAGGTGGGGGCATCGAGGGTCCGTGCCCGATCAACGGCATAGCGGTTGGTGCTGTCGACACTGTCAAGATGAATCCGTGCCCATCCCGCCGACCAGCCAGACATTGCGGTCAAGGGTCCCGGTCCATGTGCTAGTGAAGGAGGTCATGGACGGCCAGAGTGCTGAATTCGGGTATACCGAAGAGATTGACCACACCGATGAGCATGGCCCCGGCAGCAACGGCCAGAACAATCAGACCGAACCGGGGGACATCGGTATCAAGCGGTGTCCCCTCTTCACCAAAGTACATAAAA
Organism: Paracoccaceae bacterium; assembly: GCA_026709725.1. Classification (GTDB taxonomy): domain Bacteria; phylum Pseudomonadota; class Alphaproteobacteria; order Rhodobacterales; family Rhodobacteraceae; genus MPNP01. The sequence continues at coordinate 1,421 of JAPOSK010000363.1, forward strand.
TACACAAGCCTGAGGTAATAGTATGCGCCGATGACGGAAGCAATGCCTCCGGCAACCGCCAGCCAGATCATGCCCGCACTGACAGCGGCCCAGAAGACGGCAAGTTTGGCAAAAAAACCGATCATGGGCACGATTCCCGCCAGCGAAAACATGAGAAGCAGCAGGGACAGGGCGGTGACGGGTGCCTGCGATGCAATCCGGTTGAACGCATAAATGCTGGCCACCGGGCGGCCGTTCTGCCGCATGGACATGATGAAGGCGAATGTCCCGATGCTCATGAGGATATAGATGACCATGTAGGTCAGCATGGCCGCAATCCCCTCTGCGGTGCCGGCGGCGAGACCGATCAGGGCGTAGCCCATATGTGCAATCGACGAATAGGCGATCAGTCGCTTGATATTGGTCTGGCGAATGGCGGCGAAAGCCCCGAGGAACATCGAAATGGTGGCAATGATCGCGATGATGGGCTGCCAATCGGCGGCAGGAATGCCGGTTGTGTCGACGAGGAGCCGGGCAAAGACCATGATGGCAGCGATCTTGGGCGCCGTGGCGATCAGTGCGGTGACAGGAGTCGGTGCACCCTCATACACATCCGGAGCCCACATATGGAAGGGTGCAGCCGAGACCTTGAAGGCCAGACCGACAATCATGAAGGCCAGACCGAAGAGAAGGCCGATGCGGGACGCGTCCTCACTGCCGGCGACGGCAATACCGGCATAATCGGTCGTTCCGGCAAAACCGTAGAGGAACGAGGCGCCGTAGAGCAGGATGCCTGATGAAAGCGCGCCGAGAACGAAGTATTTGAGGCCGGCCTCGGTGGAATGGGCGTTGTCCCGGTGCATGGCGGTGAGGACATAGAGTGCCAGCGCCTGCATCTCGATACCCATATAGAGGACGATGAGGTCACTGGCGGAGACCATGACCATCATCCCGACAACGGCAAAGGCCACCAGAATCGGATACTCGAATTTGAGAATTCCCTCCCGCTGGAGGAAATCGTGACCGGTCATCAGCACCATTCCGGCCGACAGGAGAACGACGACCTTGGCAAAGCGGGCATAGGCATCATCGATAAAGGACCCGTTGAAGGCGGTCCCGACACCGGTTGCCGCAAGGCCAATCCACAGACCGAGTCCGATCATGACCGCACTGGTCATCCAGACCAGCAGACCTGCAATCCGCTCATGGCGAACAAAGACACCCCAAAGCAGGGCGGCAGCGGCATAGATGGCCAGAATCAATTCCGGGAGAATCAGGATGACATCATTCACCAGCATGACGAATCCATCCCTACTGCGTTGCCACCGGTGACGGCATGAAGGCCTCTGCGGTCACCTGCTCGACCAGAGCTGCAACGCTTGCACCGATGATATCGGTGACCAGTGCCGGATAGAGACCGAGGAGCAGCGTGAAGAAAACCAGAGGCACGAAGACCAGGCGTTCACGGGGTGTGATATCGTGCAGGTCCTGCAGTGACTCCCTGACGAGGTCTCCGAAGACAACGCGCCGATAGAGCCAAAGGGCATAGGCTGCGGAAAGAATCACACCGGTGGCGGCAAACACCGCGACCCAGGTATTGACCTTGAAGACACCCGCCAGCGTCAGAAACTCTCCAACGAAACCGCTGGTTCCCGGCAGGCCGACATTGGCGAGGGTGAAGAACATCAGGATCATCGCGTAGCGGGGCATGCGAACCACAACCCCGCCGTAATCATCGATGAGACGTGTGTGCTTGCGGTCATAAAGCATGCCAACGCAAAGAAACAGGGCACCGGAGATCAGCCCGTGCGAGAGCATCTGGAAGATGGCGCCATCAAGCCCCTGCTGGTTGGCGGCAAAGATCCCCATTGTGACAAATCCCATATGCGCCACCGAAGAGTAGGCGATCAGCTTCTTGATGTCCTCCTGCATCATGGCAACAAGTGAGGCATAGATGATGGCGATGACGCTCAGCCACATGACCAGCGGTGCCAGATAGGCCGACGCGTCCGGGAACATTGGCAGATTGAAGCGCAGCAGGCCGTAACCGCCCATCTTCAGCAGGATGGCGGCCAGAATGACCGACCCGCCTGTCGGGGCCTCGACATGGGCATCAGGCAGCCAGGTATGCACGGGCCACATTGGCATCTTGACAGCAAAGGAGACGAAAAAGGCAAGCCACATGATGGTTTGCACGCCGCCATGAATCTCCAGCCCCAGAAGGGTCAGCGGCATGAAGGAGACACGATGGCCAAGCAGGTCCACAATGTCGGTCGTGCCGGCATCCACCCAGAGGGCAATCATGGCAATCAGCATCAGAATCGAGCCAAGAAGGGTGTAGAGAAAAAACTTGAAGGTGGCGTAAAGCCGGTTTTTACCACCCCAGATGCCAATGATGAGGAACATCGGGATCAGCCCCGATTCGAAGAAGAAATAGAACAGGACCAGATCGAGAGCGCAGAAAACGCCGATCATCAGGGTTTCGAGAATGAGGAACGTGATCATGAATTCCTTGACGCGGGTCTCGACATGCCAGCATGCCAGGATCGTCACCGGCATGAGAAACGTCGTCAGCATGACGAACAGGATGCTGATGCCATCGACGCCGAGCTTGTATTTCAGGCCAAAGAGCCAGGTGTATTCCTCGACAAACTGAAATCCGGTTTCAGTGCGGTCGAAACCCGCCAGAAGAAACAGGGAGATCAGGAACGTGGTCACTGTTGCCACAAGTGCAAGAATCCTGACATTCATCATCGCATTCCTGTCATCACCCGGCAGAAAGAGTGCCATGATGACCGCGCTCACCAGCGGGGTGAAGATGATGATGGACAGGAGATTTTCCATAATCAGCCGCCGGTGAGCGCCAGCATGATGACCAGAATGACGCCCATTCCGATCACGACGGCAAAGGCATAATCAAAAATATAGCCTGACTGCAGGCGACCGGCGAGCTGGCTGAGTCTGGGCACAGCCTGCCTTGCAACCAGATGGAGCGTGCCATCGATGATCCGACCGTCACCGGTCAGCCAGAGGCGGCGGCCCAGCCATTTGGCCGGACGGACCAGAATGACCTCATAGAGTTCATCAAAATACCACTTGTTCAGGAGCAGGATGTAGAGGGGACGGTGGACCCGTGCGAGGCGATGAGGCAGGTCCGGTCGGTGAATGTAGAAGAGCCAGGCGATGGCGAGGCCGACCAGCATGGCGGCAAACGGCGAGGCCTTGACCCATTTGGGGACAGAGTGGGCATCATGAATCACATGATTCCCGGCTCCGGTGAAGACGGATGCGGCAAACCACTCCTCCACCCGGGCGCCAAAAAACACATCATACCAGAGCGTTCCGGCGACAACCGAGCCAACAGCCAGCACTGCCAGCGGAATCAGCATGGCTGATGGCGACTCATGGGCATTGGCATGCGCGTGCGAATCACCGCGCTCATGGCCAAAAAAGGTCAGGAACATCAGACGCCAGGAATAGAAACTCGTCATGGCGGCAGCGAGCACAAGCACCCAGAAGAGAGCCGTGCCAAGTTCACCGGCAGCAAAACTTGACTCGATAATGGCGTCCTTGGAGACGAAGCCGGCAAAGCCATAATGTGTGAGCGGGAGGCCAACGCCGGTGATGGCGAGCGTTCCGATCATCATCGCGGCATAGGTCAGGGGGATCCTGCGGCGCAGGCCGCCATAATTCCGCATGTCCTGCTCATGGTGCATGGCGTGGATGACCGATCCGGCACCCAGGAACAGCATGGCCTTGAAGAAGGCATGGGTGAACAGATGGAACATTGCCACCTGGTACGCACCAATCCCGGTCGCAACGAACATGTAGCCGAGTTGTGAGCAGGTCGAATAGGCAATGACGCGCTTGATGTCATTCTGCACGAGACCCACAGAAGCGGCAAAGAGAGCAGTGGCACCCCCCATGACGGCCACAAAAGCCAGAGCAGACGGCGCAAATTCGAAGAGCGGGGACATGCGACAGACCAGAAAGACGCCGGCGGTCACCATGGTTGCAGCATGAATCAGTGCCGAGACCGGCGTCGGCCCTTCCATGGCATCCGGCAACCAGGTGTGCAGAAACAGCTGGGCCGACTTGCCGGCAGCCCCAACAAACAGTAGCACCGCTGCCAGCTCCGCGATATTCGGCGACATCCACAGGAAGGGAATCGTGCGCTCAGCGAGCTGGGGTGCAGCGGCAAAAATACTGTCAAAGGTGATTGCATCCGTAGCAAGAAAGAGCGTGAAGATCCCAAGCAGAAGCCCGAAATCACCCACACGATTCACAATGAAGGCCTTGATGGCCGCAGCATTGGCCGAGGGCTTTCGGTAATAGAACCCGATCAGGAGGTAGGAGGCGACACCAACACCCTCCCAGCCGAAGAAAAGCTGAAGAAGGTTGTCTGAGGTCACCAGAGCGAGCATGGCAAAGGTGAAAAAGGACAGATATGCAAAGAACCGGGGCTTGTAGCTCTCATTTTCCGGCCATTGCGGATCGTTGTGCATGTAACCAAAACTGTACAGATGCACGAGTGCTGACACTGTCGTGATCACAACCAGCATGATGGCCGTCAGCCTGTCGACCCGGATCGCCCACTCTGCCGTCAGATCGCCGCTGTCGATGAATCGGACGATGCTGCGGGTCTCCGTGGCACCGTCATGGCCGAGAAAGACAATCCAGCTGAGAGCCGCCGCCAGGAACAGCAGCGCGGTTGCTGCGGAGATTGCAAACCGCTCGCCAAGGAGGTGATGACCGAATCCACTGAGAAGGCTTCCAAGGACCGGGGCGAAAAGGATGATGATCTCCATATCCGCCCTAACCCTTCATCTGGCTGACATCGTTCACGGCAATGCTTCCCCGGTTCCGGAAGAAACACACCAGTATCGCCAGCCCGATGGCTGCTTCTGCCGCAGCGACAGTGAGGACAAACATGGTGAAGACCTGGCCGACCATATCGCCAAGGGCGACGGAAAAGGAAACCAGATTGATGTTCACGGCCAGAAGGATGAGCTCGATCGACATCAGCATGATGATGACATTCTTGCGGTTGAGAAAGATACCGAAAATCCCTGTCACAAACAGGATCGCCGCCACAACAAGATAGTGTTCGAGACCGATCATCGCAGCCCCTTCCCCGGATCGACATCCTTCAGCTCAATCGACTGCGCCGGATCCCTGTACATCTGGCGCACCACATCCTGCCGCTTGACACCGGATTTGTGACGGAAGGTCAGAACGATTGCGCCGATCATTGCAACCAGCAGGATGAGGCCGGCAATCTGAAAGAGCAGGACATGATCCGTGTAGAGTATGCGACCGAGGGCGACGGTGTTCTCCGCCTCTTCAAGCGGTGGGGTTGGCGACGCGATACCGGGCCTGGCGTCGGAGCCGGCGGACCAGCGACCGGCCTGCCAGACGATCATCATCAGAATCAGGAGGGAGATCAGGATCCCGACGGGAATACTGCGGGCCATGCCGGCCCTGAGTGTGGCAAAATCCACATCCAGCATCATGACGACGAACAGGAAGAGAACCGCCACGGCGCCAACATAGACAATCACCAGCAGCATGGCGACAAACTCCGCGCCCTGCAGAACGAAAAGACCGGCCGCGGCCAGAAACGCAAGGATGAGCCAGAGAACTGCACGAACGGGGTTGCGGGAAAACACCACCCCGAAACCGCCCCCGACTGCAAGAGCGGCAAAGAGTGCAAAGACGGCTGTCTGTATCAGCATATCAGCGCGTACCCGTCATGTCCGGAATCCCTCTGCATCCCGACCTAGCGCCAGGCTGCATCCTTTTCGATATTCCGGGCGATCTCGGCCTCCCAGCGGTCACCGTTGGCAAGCAGTTTTTCCTTGTCGTAGAACAACTCCTCCCTGGTTTCGGTTGAGAATTCGAAATTCGGCCCCTGGACGATGGCATCGACCGGACAGGCTTCCTGACAGTATCCACAGTAGATGCACTTGGTCATGTCGATGTCATACCGGGTGGTCCGGCGGGAGCCATCGGCGCGGGGTTCGGCATCAATCGTAATGGCCTGGGCCGGGCAGATCGCTTCACAGAGCTTGCAGGCAATGCAGCGTTCTTCACCATTGGGATAGCGGCGCAGCGCATGCTCACCACGAAAACGCGGTGACAGCGGGCCTTTTTCATGGGGATAGTTGACTGTTGACTTGGGAGAGAAAAAGTATCGCATTCCCTTGCTCAGCCCCCCGATGAAATCGGCAAGGACGAAGTATCGTGCGGCACGTTTCAGTGTTGATCCGTCTATCATGATCCCCTCACTCTCTCCCGGGTCTCAACCGTTCCATCCGGCCCCAACCATCCCATCAGGCATCCCATCAGGCATCCCATCGGGCGTAAAAACCCCAGAAAAGGTCATACTGGGCAAACAGGCCGACCAGAGCCACCCATCCAAGCGACACCGGCAAAAAGACCTTCCAGCCGAGTCGCATCAGCTGGTCGTAGCGATAGCGGGGGACGACAGCCTTGACCATGGCAAACAGAAAAAAGAACACCGCCATCTTGCCGATCATCCACAGGGCACCATCCGGCAAACCCGGAATGGGCGACAGCCAGCCGCCAAAGAAAAGGATCGACATCAGGGCGCACATGAGGAAGATCGCCGCATACTCACCGGCCATGAAAAGGAGGAATGGCGTCGATGAGTATTCAACCTGGTAACCGGCAACCAGTTCTGATTCGGCTTCAGGCAGATCAAACGGCGGGCGGTTGGTCTCGGCGAGCGTCGAGACGAAGAACAGCACAACCATGGGCAGATGCGGGAGCCAGTACCAGTTGAAGATGCCGGCATTGCCGTCCTGGGCCATGACAATGGCCGAAAGGTTCAGGGATCCGGTCGTGATCAGCACGCCGACGATGATCAGTCCGATGGAGACCTCATAGGAGATCATCTGTGCCGCTGAACGCAGGGCGCCGAGAAAGGCGTATTTCGAGTTCGAGGCCCAGCCGCCCATGATGACGCCGTAAACCTCAAGCGACGAGATGGCGAAGATATACAGGATGCCCACATTGAGATTGGCCACAACCCAGTTGCTAGCAAAGGGAATGGCTGCCCAGGCAGTGAGAGCAAGGACAAAGGAAATCAGAGGTGCCATCAGGAAGATCGGACGATCGGCACCGGCCGGGATGACGATTTCCTTGAAGACGTATTTCATCGCATCGGCAACCGATTGCAGCAGCCCGAATGCACCGACGACATTGGGGCCGCGTCGCATCTGCACCGCCGCCCAGATCTTGCGATCCCCATAAACCAGAAAAACCAGCGAGATCATGACAAACGCCACGACCAGAAGGCACTGGGCGAACACCAGCAAAAAAAGGCCGAATCCGGACTCCCAGAACATCACAATCTCCACGCCCCGAAGGTCAGGTTCCGCCGCATCATGCCGCTGAATCCAGCCAGGCCAGCTGATCAGCCTCCCGCACCACCTCGGCCATGGTCCGGGAGGCCCGGGCAATCGGATTGGTGAGATGGTAGTTGCCGGCCGTTTTCCGGAAGCGGACATTGGATCCATTCGTGGCCGGAATGGTGAGCGGTGGATTCTCCGGCACCCGATCAAGCATCGCAAGATGCGGGCGTTCGGCAAAGAGCTGGTCGCGCAGGGCATCAAGCGTATCATAGGGCAAGGGAGAGCCGGTCCTGTCGGACAGCGCCCGGACAATCGACCATCCCTCTCTGGCATCACCCGGAGGAAAAACACAGCGCATGGCCAGTTGCGGCCGGCCTTCGGTATTCACAAAGATCCCGCCTTCCTCGGTGTAGGCGGCGGCGGGGAGAATCACATCGGCACGCTGTGCACCGCGGTCGCCATGGCTGCCCTGGTAGATGACAAAGGGTCCGGGAGCGATGTCCACCTCATCCATGCCCAGATTGAAGACACATCCGGCGCCATCAAGTGCAGCCTCGAGACCTCCGTCGGCAATGAAGCCGACATCAAGCGCCCCGACGCGCGCTGCCGCACGATGGACAACCAGAAGCCCCGCGCCCCGTTCGACCATTTGCATTGCAGTAGCCAGCGGCGCTGAACTCTCCGCGAGTGCATCCATGCCCAACAGGATCAGCAGCCCGTCACAATCAGCGTCCTCAAGACCGCTGGCGAATGCCTGCAGTGTCGCAAGGTCCTCGCCCAACCGCTCATGGGCATAGGTCGCCTCGAAAGGCGCCCCGATGGACGAAATCGGGCACCCGGCCAGCCAGGCCATGCGAATCCGGGCGTTGAGCACCGGGATTTCCTCATCGGGGCTGGTGCCAACGAGGACGATATGGCGCGCCGTATCGATATCGGCAATGCGGGCCGTTCCGGCATACGCTGCACGACCGATGGCGGGGAGGTGTTCATTCCGGACCCGACAT
>JAPOSK010000380.1:0-4302 GCA_026709725.1 Paracoccaceae bacterium
CAGCGACCCACATCACAGCCGCGGAGACGGGGCCTGCAGTCAAGACGGTGTCGGGCACCCGATCCGCAATGGATCATGTGGCGATCGAGATTGGCGATCATTGCTGGCGTCGGGGGTGATCCCATCGCATGTGACGGGACGGTCGGGTGATTGCGGATCGGGGAGGCTGAAAATTATTTCACCTGATGATGGAGGGAGGGGGATGATCGAACAGACTTGATTTGCCATCACATGAATTGTCGGCGGCTGGTGTGATCGTATACGGTGGCTTTCAATCACGATTGGGAGTAGTGAACAGAGGTGCCGGGTGTATTCCGGGTTCGATGTCAGGTATTTTGGGCTGTGGGAAATCTTGCCGCATATGTCCAGGAAAAACGCTGGGACCATCAGCACGCGGACAGCGACGATCTTTTCAGGTGGGCGTGATGTTGATGTGCCACCACTGGTTCTGCCTGAAAATATAGAACCCAACACAAAGCTTAAAATGGACGGTCTTGCGTTTCTGGAGGCTCTCCCGGACGCGGCGATCCCTGTCGCCTTTTTTGACCCGCAGTATCGCGGTGTCCTCGACAGGCTGTCCTATGGCAATGAACGCACGGGCCGCTGCAGACGACGCAGCGCCCTGCAGCAGATGCCCGAAGATATAATTGGCCGCTTCATACGCGATATTGACCGTGTGTTAATTCCTTCCGGCCATCTGTTCCTCTGGGTGGACAAGTTTCATTTGTGTCAGGGTGTTCATGTCTGGCTTGCCGATACCGTGCTTGATATCGTGGATCTTGTGACGTGGGACAAGGATACATTCGGTATGGGTTACCGCACCCGACGCCGGGCGGAATATTGCATTGTCCTCCAGAAAAAGCCACGAAAGGCGAAGGGTGTCTGGAAGGTACACACGATTACCGATGTGGTCAGGGAGCGCGTCTCCCGGAAAGATCATCTGCATGCAAAGCCGGTTGGCCTGCAGGGTGAACTGATTGCCGCTGCCAGCAATGAGGGTGACTATGTGATTGATCCAGCCGCAGGATCATTCTCGGTTATGCATGCGGCACAGAGCCGGAACCGCAATTTCATTGGTTGTGATGTGAACGGTTGACCCGCCCCTGCCATGGATCCAGGGTCTCATGGGTCCGATTCCTAGGATTGGTGAATGATTCTGCGAGGCCGGAGCCTGCCATCGCCGCACTCAGCCAGCGCGATGGCTTTCGCATTGTACGACACCCAGCAATTTGCCTCCCCGTCTGAGAGGCCCTGATCCAGCGGAATGACGTTTCCATTCAGAATCCGCTCTCGTTCTCCAGCTGTGCACCGATATTCCTTCAAATCGGTGAGTGCGGCCTCAACCGGCAGCAGCAGACCGGGAAGTTCGTTGGGCTCAATGATCCGCAGACTGTCAAGGGATATGCAGTCATTGATGGTAAACGGGCCGGTTCGCAATCGTCGCAGTTCCCGTACATGACCAAGGCAGCCGAGATCGGTGCCGAGATCACGGGCAATCGACCGGACATAACCACCCTTGCCACAGATCATCTCGAATCGGGCATGATCCGGGTCCGGGCGATCCAGCATCTCAAGTTTGGCAACATGCAGTGGGCGGGCCTGCAGGGTCACTTCCCGCCCTTCCCGTGCCAGGCTGTGGGCACGCTTTCCGGACACCTTGATCGCGGAAAAGACCGGTGGGATCTGCATGATATCGCCCCGGAACCGTTGCAGTGCAGTCTGAATCTGCTGATTTGTGGGCCGACGGGATGTTGAGGCCAGCACATTTCCCTCCGCATCATCTGTGGTTGTTGAAGAGCCGAAAGTCACCGTAAAGCAGTACTGCTTGGAGCCATTCATAACTGCTGTGATGGTCTTTGTCGCCTCACCGATGGCAACAGCCAGCACGCCCGATGCCGGCGCATCCAGCGTTCCTGCATGTCCAACCCGTTTGCATCCCGTGGAAGATCGGACGGACCTGACAACAGATGTGGAGCGAGTCCCCGGTGGCTTGTCGACGATCAACCAACCATTATGTGCAGGTGACCGGATTCGATGTGATGACATTGATTACCGCGAGGGCTGTTCAAGATCCCGTTTGACTTCTGTAAGGTTGAGCAACCGACGTGTTTCATCAATCTGATCGAACACACGATCAGCCACGAACGTCAACCGTGGTGCATATTTCAGGTGGAGTTTTTTTCGCAGTTCACGATAAAACTCACGGTGCTCTGCATTCAGCTGTTCAATGACGCCATCGGTGTTTTCCCCTCCGAGTGGCAGCACGTAGATTGTGGCATGCTTCAGGTCGGATGACATTCGGACTTCACCAACCGTAACCGAAACTGATGTCAGGGTTTCAGTCACAAAGGTCCAGTCGGTAAGGAGTTCCGCCAGACCCCGCCGAACCAGTTCACCAACCCGTAATTGCCTTTGCGTCGGCTGGCCTCTTGTTGACTTGCGGCGACCCATCTGTTCCTCCCTGATCCGCCATTGTGCTGTCTGCGCATCCTGCCTCCACGGTTGGATTGTATCAGCATGATGGATTGTCACAATGACTAGCAATTCCTCAGGCTTCTTGCCAGAATGAGCTGCAGCTGATTCATGACAATGTGCTGGAATCGGATCTCCGGTCTGCATCCGGAATCTGCACTCTCCAACCCAATCAACACAAGATCAAGAACTGCTTTCGTCACATACGCAGTGTGATCATTACGCTGAAACCCTGATGGGCTCACCTTGCGATCATGCGCATGGACATAGTATCTGCTCGGAGAGCCGGAAGGGGTGTCGTCGACTAGGAACCAGTAACCATGAGCCAGATCAGAGTTGGAATCGCCGGTGTTTCCGGTCGTATGGGCCGAATGCTGCTCAAGAGTGTTTGTCAGAATGAGAGGACTGTGTTCGGTGGGGCAACTGAGTTCCCGGGCCATGACTGGGTTGGTCATGATCTTGCAGAATTGAGTGGAATTGACTGTGGGAATGTCCGTGTTGTCAGTGAATCAGAGCAGGCCTTTGCAGGCCTTGACGCGGTCCTTGATTTTACAACGCCCGCAGCCAGTGTTGAGTTGGCGCAGCTGGCCGCCAGGGAAACTCTCGTCCATGTGATCGGGACAACCGGTTTCAGTCATGATGACTCTGCTGTGATTGCTGACTGTGCGGTGAGCACGGTGATCATCCGGGCCGGCAATATGAGTTTGGGGGTGAATTTATGTGTCCGACTCGTTGAAAAAATAGCCCATGCGCTGGATGAGGATTTTGATATCGAGATCGTCGAGACCCATCATAGAGAGAAGGTTGATGCGCCATCGGGAACGGCACTTATGCTGGGTGAGGCGGCCGCCAGGGGCCGTAAGATCAATCTTGATGATGCGGCCGTGCGGGGTCGGGACGGCATCACCGGTCCCCGGCACCGGGGCACGATCGGGTTTTCAGCCATCCGCGGCGGTGACGTCGTCGGGGAACATGATGTGGTCTTTTCGGCTGCTGGTGAGCGGATCGTGCTTCGGCATATCGCAACGGACCGGTCCATCTATGCCCGGGGCGCAGTCAGGGCCGCGCTTTGGGGGATCTCACAGCCAGCAGGTGAATACACGATGTGTGATGTTCTGGGCGTGTAGTCAACATCGCAATCAGTCAAAGATCATGACAGAACAGGTCACCTCACAATCAGGCCCATGAAAACTCCGCCCATGAACTCTTTGGCCATGTGGTTTCAATGGCTGCGGTCACTCATATTTATCGTCCAGATGTATATGGTCATGACACTGATGGCACTGGTGTTCATTCCCTGGGCTCTCATTGATCGCAGCGCCAGTTACACGGGTATCCGATACTATTCCCGCTGGGTGCGCTGGTCGGCCGCTGTTCTGGTGGCCTTACGCTCTGAGATTCGTGGAGAGATCCCGACCGGTGATGTTCTGATCTGTGCAAAACACCAGTCTTTTTTTGATATCCTGATCATGACCAGTGTTCTGGAGCGACCCCGCTTCGTTATGAAGAAACAGCTGCTGCTGATGCCGATTGTGGGATACTTTGCCCGCAGGATCGGTTGCATTGCGGTTGATCGCGGCAGGAAGCGCCATGCAATCAATCAGTTGCTCTCCGGGGCACAGGATATGGAGGGCCAGGTGGGCCAGCTGGTCATCTACCCGCAGGGAACCCGAGTGAAGCCCGGTGTCCAGATGCCGTACAAGGTCGGCGTTGCGATTCTCTACGAATCCCTTGATTGCATCTGTGTGCCTGTTGCCACCAATGTCGGCATTTACTGGCCGCGAGCGGCAATCCTGCGCAAGCCGGGTCTTGCAGTGCTGGAGTTCCTGC
>JAPOSK010000380.1:4312-9732 GCA_026709725.1 Paracoccaceae bacterium
CATCGACCCCCCGGTCAGGATCCTTCAGAATTTCTTTCCGGCATTGAAGAGATCATCGAAAGTCGTTCCAACGAACTCATGCGGGAGACGGTGGCATCACGATAGCCATTGCCATGTCTGTCACCGGGTGCAGCGTGATGGGGACAATTCACCACCCGTCCGACAGGTTATCAATGCCGGGGCAGACATGGGGTTCCAATGCGACAGGACTGGTAAGGGCGGCACAATCCCCAGAGCAGCAGCTCAAGCCGTTACAAAGCCGAAGATTGTCAGGCCGACGACAAACATGCCAGCGGTCGCAAGAATCAGTCGTGTTTCGCGCTTTGCAGCCTCTGCGTCGCGCTTTGCAGCCTCTGCGTCGCGCTTTGCCATGTCCTCGGCCAGACGGGCAATGTCAGTGCGGTACTCAGCCTGCATCGTATTCATACGCTCCTCCAGGACGGCCACATGCTGTGCAAGTTGGTGATCGTTCGCAACTTCACTCATTCTTTCCGATATAGCCATTCCACGCCTCCAGTCAAGGTTTCTTTTGGCAGTGGAGAGGAAATTGGTCACCGACCCCGACCCGGATCCCTTCCGGCGTGTGAGCGCGACTCGCGGTCATGCCCGCTGGCGCCGTGATCGTTTTTTGGTCTTGCCGGTGATGTGCATTTTGAGGAACTTGTCATGACGGTTATGGAGAAGGGTATCGGGATCCCATCCCCAATCTTTTCCTGAAAAGAGAGACGACACATGTCATATAAATTACGACAGGTGACGAAGAGGAGTCAAGCGATGACCCAGGCAGCGACAATTGAAAACGATATCGCTCGAACCTACGCTCTTTTAGGGGGTGAGGAGACAATCAAAAGACCAGTCAGGAATAATTTGGAAGTTCATGATCTGTTGATGGTTGGACTCCCAATTTCTGCTTTGTTGTATTTGATGCCCCGTGTCTCCTTCCTGACAAATGCCGACATTTTGAACAAAGTCATTGGAATCAGCGTGCGAACACTTCAGAGACGAAAAAAGGAACCCGAAGACAACATTCTGAGTGTCGAACAAAGCAATAGAACCTGGAAGTTTGCAGAAGTTCTCGGCCGCGCAACTGATACACTCGGATCAAGGGAAGACGCAGAAATCTGGATGAATACGCCCGCCCTGGGCCTGGATCAACGAAAACCGATTGATCTTTTGGCGACAGCTGTCGGGTTGGAAGCAATCGAAGATTATCTGACCCGAATTGAATATGGAGTTTATGCATGACGCCACTGGTACCTCCGCTCGGAAGCGGCGAGTTCTTCTTCTGGCGGATTGATGCCGAACGATATGCTTCGACATGGCATAAAGGGGAAGGAAGCTTTCGGTCCGGAGGACGGTGGAACTCACCTGGTATTCGGGCAGTCTATGCATCACTTGATCCAGCGACCGCCGTACTTGAAGTTGCAGTTCACAAAGGCTTCAAGGTCCTTGATACTGAGCCACATACCCTGACTTCTGGCAGAATAATCGATCCAGAAAATATAACTGTTGTCAAACCTGAAGGCATACCCAATCCAAACTGGCTTGTGCCATGCGCCCCCAATCCAAACCAACAGGAATTTGGTGATGCGCTCCTTGGAGAGAATACGTTCGTGCTGATTCCAAGTGCAGTCTCAAAGAACAGTTGGAACGTGATTTTTGACGCCACAACAGCGGCAAGGGGGTATGATACTGTAACCCAGGGTCGCTTTTCATTGGACCCTCGACTGCAGCCATGAAGTTCATCCGCTGGCCAAAATCTGAAAAAACCGACTCTTCAAAATTCGCAGAAACACCAAAACGATCGTTCCGGATCCGGAAATCGACGAGGCTCCGTGTTGATTTTTCACCAGCAGGGAATGACCGGGCAGTGAGTGAATGAAGACACGGTTCCAGGGGCCAAACGGCACCGGAAGATCCTGCCACGGTGTGCCGGTTCGAAATCGCCATAACACCGCTTCCAAAATGGCCGATGATCCGCCGTCCGTCCGGGATCTGTCGGCTTTCCGGGACACAGCGGGGGCAATCCGCGTCCCATGGACCATCGGCTCAAACGGTTCGATCGTGATTCATCGTTCTGCTCTCTCAGTTGCCTGAATCGCCTCCTTGCCGGGCGAGTCTGGGTGAGACCGGACCGACGATCCGTGAATGCTCACGAACAGATGTCCACAGGCCCCGGGCGCGTTGCACTTTTCATCGGAACCGGGCAATACGCCGGGGTTTGTGTGATGCACTTCGATCTGTTCACCCGAGGGAGGTGATATGATGAAACCCCGGGTCCTGGTTTCTGACGAACTGTCGACGACGGCCGTTGATATCTTCAACGACCGGGGAATCGATGTTGACTATCAGCCTGAGATGGGTTCCGATCCGGACGCTCTGTTGCGTTGCATTGATCGTTATGATGGGCTGGCCATCCGCTCGGCAACCAAAGCCACAAAAGAGCTGATTGACAAGGCCGGCGCACTCAGGGTGATCGGTCGTGCCGGGATCGGGGTCGACAATGTTGATATTGTCGCCGCAACCCGGCGCGGCATCATTGTCATGAATACGCCGTTCGGGAATTCAGAAACCACTGCCGAACATGCCATTGGGATGATGTTTGCACTGGCTCGCCAGATTCCAGCAGCGCACCAATCGATCCTTGATGGAAAATGGGAAAAATCCCGCTTCATGGGCAGTGAGCTGCTGGGCAAGACGCTGGGCGTGATCGGATGCGGCAACATCGGGGCGGCTGTGTGCCGGCGCGCAAACGGGCTGGGGATGACAGTGATCGGTTTTGATCCTTATTTGAATGAGGATCGGGCAACCCGGATTGGCATTGAGAAAGTCACATTCGAGGACCTGCTGGAACGGTCGGACATCGTCACCCTGCATGTCCCCATGACAGAATCGACCCGCAACATGATTGATGCCGCAGCACTGGCGCGGATGAAGACCAGTGCCCGACTGATTAATTGCGCCCGTGGCGGTCTCGTTGATGAAGAGGCTCTCCGTGAAGCCCTTACTGATGGCAAACTCGCCGGAGCGGCATTGGATGTCTTTGCTGTGGAACCACCTGTTGGCAACCCGCTTCTGACCTTGCCACAGGTTATCACAACACCCCATCTCGGTGCATCGACAACGGAAGCGCAGGAGAATGTCGCGTTGCAGGTCGCGATGCAGATGTCTGACTACCTGCTGAGCGGTGCAGTGAGCAATGCAATCAATATGCCCTCGATCAGTGCTGAAGATGCCAGGCGCATGCAGCCGTGGGTCAAGCTGGCCAATTATCTCGGCTCCTTTGTCGGCCAGATGACCAACGAGCCGATTCGGGAACTGAATGTTCTCTATGACGGTACTGTGGCCGAACTCAATACTGGCGCGTTGAATGCCGTGGTCATTGCGGGTCTGCTGAAGGTGGCAAATCCGGAGGTCAATATGGTGTCAGCCGAGGATGTGGCTCGGGAGCGGGGGATTATCGTGTCTGCAACGACCCAGTCAAAATCCGGCATTTTCGATGCCTATATGAAGCTCAGCATCAGGACAGGAACCCGGGAGCGCTCAATTGTCGGCACGGTTTTCTCCGATGGCCGTCCCCGTTTTATCCAGATCAAGGGCATCTATATCGAAGCGGATGTGACAGAGCACATGCTGTATACAACCAATGAAGACACTCCGGGGGTTATTGGCCGACTGGGGACGATTCTTGGTGAAGAGGGTGTCAATATCGCGAATTTCAACCTTGGTCGTTCGGATGCGGGCAGCGCCATCGCGCTTCTCTCGGTCGATGCCCCCATCAGTGATGCGGTCCTGACGCGGTTGCGTCAGTCCGGCTCGTTCAATCAGGTCATGCCGCTCCGCTTTGGTATTGAGGACTGATTCAGGCTCCAGCCGTTCACTCGCGACCGGGTGGGTTTGTGATTGGATAATGGTGGGTGGATTGCGGCATCTGGTGGCACTGTAACCTTCAGCCGCCGAAGAGATCATAAAGTCCTGCGGCGATCTCCCCTTCCAGAGGAAAGGACAGCATCCCCATGACAGAATAGCCCAGCAGCCAGGGCATCAGGTAGAAGCGAATCATAAAAAAGAACCAGGCAACAAAGAGCGGTATCAGTGGCTCCATGAGGAAACCGGGTGTTATCGGTTTGAAGATCCGTAGAATTGGATCCGTTGCCCGGACAAAAAACCGCATGAAGAAGAACGGGCTGTCGAGCGGTAAAAACAGGTTCATGCCCACACGACCGATCAGGGTCCACATCACCATACCAAGCATGTAGTCCAGGATCAGGACATGGATCGGGAAGACCTCGGTCAGCTGAAAGTCCACAATCAGACCTCGCGCATAAAGTCACAATCAACACAGGCGGTCATGCAGGAAGGGGCCCTGACCAAAAAAGGGGCGGGAGTGCCCGCCCCTTTGACTATAGCATGTCTGATACGTTTTGTCAGGATTGGTTGACAATCGTCTTGCCAAACGGATTCCGGACTTCGTCGACCATATCCTGGATTTCCTTTGGCGGTGGATCGGTTGCCAGACTGACAACGACCATTGCGACCAGACTGACCGGCATCCCGATGATGGCAAACCTCAGATGATCGATTCCGAGCCAGGGCTCACCGCCGGTGTAGACATAGTAGAGATACGCAGTGCCTGAGAGGAAGCCAAGGATCATCCCTGCCAGTGCCCCTTGCCGGTTGGCCCGTTTCCACCAGACTCCGAGGACAAGTGGGAAGAACAGGCCGGATGCGGCAAAGTCGAATGCCCAGGCCACTGCCCCCAGAATGCCCGTCAAGCGAAGACTGGCGACCAGGGCAGCCAGAATGCCGATGACGACGAGAAGGATCCGGGCGACAATGAGCCGGGTTTTCGTGTCAGCATTCGGATCAATGATCTTGTAGTAAAGATCATGGCTGAGCGCATTGGCAATGGCGAGGAGCAGACCATCGGCGGTTGACATTGCGGCAGCCATGCCGCCGGCAGCCACCAGCCCCGAGATCACATACGGGAGCCCCGCAATCTCCGGTGTCGCCAACACGACAATATCCGGTCGCATGAAGAATTCGTTGACCTCCAGCAGCCCGTTTGCGTTCGCATCAACAACGGCCAGAAAACCGACTTCAGCCCAATTCTGGACCCATGACAGATTCTGCACTTCCTCAATCGACTTTCCGATGATGCCGGTTGCCAGCTCCGGATCAAGAACCTGCAGCTTCGTCAGCGTGGCCAGTGCCGGTGCCGTGAAGTAGAGCAGGAAGATGAAGAGCAGCGACCAGGAGACCGACTTGCGGGCATCCCGGACAGAGGGCGTTGTGAAGTAGCGCATCAGGATATGCGGCAGCGACGCTGTTCCGGTCATCATGCAGAACGCCAGGGTCACAAACTTCCAGCTCGCCATACCGGTTCCCGGATCGTTGTGCGGGGTGGTCAGAATCCTGAC
>JAPOSK010000012.1:0-4065 GCA_026709725.1 Paracoccaceae bacterium
ACACGGCCCTGCAATCCTATCTCAATGAGAAGGGATACCGGAATGTCACCATCTATTGTTCCGGGCCAACCTGTCGGAACAATGTCGGCTCCTGGATTACACAGAGCATCGATGTGGATCCGAAACTCAGGGGTCGTGCTTTCTATACGGAGAAGGACAGGGCCATGGCCGCCCAGGCGCAGTACGGGTCTGGTTGTCTGGGATGGTCGCAGCCCGGGATCACTCAACAATGTGTTCGAGATGCTCCGGCACGGCAAGATGGTGGCCGTCTATGTCGCACCGCGCAGGGGGTTTCTTGATGTGAAAGAGTTGGCGGACACTGATGTGCTGCTGCAAGCCTACGCACAATATCCCGCCCAGGATCCGTCGAGTCTCCCGCTTTTTGCAAAGGTGGCGAGGGACTCTTCTACCTCGAATAAGCCAGCAGGGACCAAGTCGGGTATCGACGAGGATGACACCCAAACCATTCAAAACAGCAGATGAGGATTTGACCGTTCTTATTCGACCAGTCCCTGCACTGCACCGTCCCGTCAATCCGTCCCAGACAGGGCCCCTCCCCACAGGCGGCCCCGGAAGGGGCCGGGCGGGAGAGGATGAGAGGATGCGGGGTTTTGGCACCGGGGCGGCAAAACCGCTGGCCGCACCACCGGGGGCGGTCGGCTCGGCTGGCCGAATGGTGGACCGCCGGAACGGAGAACCCCGGCGAGCAAGTCAGGCGTCTGCGAATCGAAATGACAAAGACCAACCTGCATGCCTCATCATACAGGCCATCCAGATCACCAATATAAGTGTGGACTGTTGCAAGGGGGCACTGCCGGGGTCATGCAGATCCAGTGAGGATCATGGGCAGGGGTGGCACCCATCGCCCCTGCCCTGCCCCATAAAAAGGAGAGAAATCATGCCCAGCCATCGGGTCTGCTCAATTGCCCGTGTCGGGGAGGAGGTTTGCCGCGAGTGTAGCCAACCGTCCGAGAGGTGCTATCGCTGTGCCGAGTCGGAGGGTGTAGACAGAGGTAGGCAAGGAAGTGAGAGAAAGGTTTAGGCAGCAGGCTTGCCAACGACCCTTTTGGTTTCGACATTCACAATGAAGAATGTGCTGAGGATTCAAGGCAAGCCCATGAAGTACAAACCCTGACAAGCAGGAGATCAGGCCAAAAGCTTACGAATCCGTGCCTTGATGTTGTCAAAGGTCACCGAAAGATGGCGTTTCGCTGTGTCGGTCAGCAGGCCGGTATGCCCCACCACGTTGCGCACCGGCTTGTAGCTCACGGCATCTTTCACCAGTGACACCTGATTGCCACTTCCGGCACCCGTACCCTCAATGCACTTTGCCATGTGGTCCATGTCGAGAAAGCCCAGGTCATGATCATTCTGGCGGATGGGGAAACTGATGTTGGCTCGATCCATGCGCTTTTTCTGCCTCTCACGCCACTGCTGGATTTCATTCTTCGAGGGCTCAGACAGATCCACATCCTCGCTGATGATGTATTTCCTGACAAGGTTCTCTGACAGAAAGCAATCTACATAGGCCGAGATGTTAAATTCGGCATCAGGCGCAAGCTCATCCAGCCATGTGTCAACCTGGTCCCCGTTCAAATTGCTGGTGTCCGATTTTTTGGTGTCCGGCCTGTAGTCGGTCTTGGCCTCGGAATAGAGGCTCTTGGCCGCCCGTTCCTTCTTGGAAACATGCGTTGTGTTCTCCCCATCGCCATCCTGGTCACACGCAAGGCGCAGCTTGTCCCATTCAACTAGGATATGCGGTATTGCCGTACTTTTCAGATAATCCAGGAGCGACCGGAAGTTCTCGTCATCATCAAGGATGCTCTCGCGGCTGCTTGTGAACGGATCATGTCCTGACGTATCCATCCCGTCAAAGTGCAGTTGCCCATAGAGATAGCTTTCCGGAATCCTCTGGGTTGGAATGTGCCTGATGATGTTCTTCTCACGAAGGCGGCCATTGACAAACAAGTCGACAGTTGCCCTCTCGTTGGTGCCGGCGATCTTGAGATGTCTCGGCAGGACGACCGTGGCAAGGAAACCTCTGACATTGAGTGCTGTGATCAGGGGGATGGGTTCGGCAGCCTGACCGTGAAACCCTTCCACATAACTGTCGGTGTAGTTGTTGATGGCCCAGCAGAACTGGGTATTCCGGGACAGATCCTTCAGGTCACCAACCGTGACCGGGTCACCATTCACGTGAATCGTGAAGTTCTCATCAATGACAGAGAAGCGGAATGTCATTGCAATGAGTTTCCGCAAGTGGGCAATCGAGTTCTGGATGTGCGCCTTTGTGTTGGCAAAGTGGATGATCGTTCCGTGCTCATGGCCCGCCATCAAATCGCCAACCACAGTGAAGTCAAGCCCCTCCAGCGAATACTGGCTGGGCAAAATGTCGTCCTTGATGGCCTCGTCAAGACCGCTGTTGTTGATCACGCCGCCGATGTATTCCGTGTCCCTGGTCTTTGAGAAGACCGAGATTTTATCGGCACAGGACAGCAATGCCAGTTTTCCAATGCCTTTGGCACCGATATATGGTCGACCAGAGCCTGTCGTGAAGATCCCGTCCCTGCGCTTCGAGTAGCCCACCTTGAGAAACTTGCTCTGAAAATCGGCAACGGTCATTCCGTTCCCGTCATCCTTGATGACGAACGAGGAATTTTCCCCGTTGATTGTGATCCAGACATTCCGGGCCTCAGCATCCCAAGAGTTGGAGATGGCCTCACCCAGCACAGTGATGAAATTTCGGTACAGTTTGCGGCCAAGGTGGTTGAGGACGCTCAGGGAAATCTCGAAATGGAAGTTATCGTCAGGCAAGAATTCGTTCTCCGCAAAGTGCCTGCGCGATCTGTGCGCCGATGGTTTCCGCCAGCTTCACAGGAACAGCATTGCCGATCCAGCGGCCAACGGTGCTGAATCCGGGGAACCGGCCATCCGGGAAGAAACTGTACTCCATCGGAAACGATTGCAGCAACGCCGCTTCCCGCAGCGAGATGGCCCTGTCCTGTTCCGGATGACCGAAACGGCCGTTGCCATAGCCATAACACTGGGTTGTCATCGTGGGGGCGGGCCTGTTCCAGGCCATCCGTCCATAGACACTGCGATATCCGGCTCCCTTGCCGGTGCGGTGACAGGCCGCGATGAGGTCGTCTGGCCAGTCGTGCCAGGTCCCTCCGGGCTTTGAGTGGCGAATCCGTCGAAGATTCAGCGGCGTGAGGTTGCTTGCCCGGTGGAGGGGATCATGTGCGTCAACGCCTCCGGCAGGAATGCCCGGAAGGGTGCGGATGGTATCGGCAACGCTGACAGGGGCGGGCTGGCCGGACCTGTCAAGACGGATCTCGTGATCCTTGCCGGCGATCACCACGAGACGGTGGCGCCTTTGAGGAACACCGAACTCCGCACAATCAACAATTTCATGCGAGACATGGGGATAGGTTTCGGACAGGGTCGCAAGGAAACTGTTGAAAACGGTCTTGTCACGATAGCTCACCAGTCCGGGCACATTCTCCATGGTGACATAATCCGTTGCAACCTCACACGCCAGTTTGGCAAAGCGGGCCAGCAGACTCCACCGGTCGTCGGTTTTCCCCTGCCGATAGGACGAGTAGGGCTGACAGGGCGCGCAGCCGACAAGCACGGTGGGACGCGTGCCGGAAAATCGTGATCGGATCTCTTCGGCGGTCAGACTTCCGACATCCCTGGTGAAAAATGGGGCGGCATTGTTCGCTTCGAACCCGTGACGGCAACTGGCATCCAGATCATAGCCCGCACGGATTTCAAATCCGGCCCGTTTGAACCCGTGACTGATGCCGCCAATCCCGCAAAACAGATCGACAACCTCACCAGATTGCAGTGCTGACCCTGTGTTCAACTCATGCATCCCCACTGGTTCCGTCAACAGTTGCAGTCTATTGCATTCTCTGTTGCTGTGCAATCGCAAGTGGTCCGGCGACTCCCATAATGCCGCATGAAACTGTCAACGTCCTTTCTCCTGTCGACAACCGGAACCCGGGACAAACGACGCAGTCGGGCACCATTGAAACGCTCTTAGATGCACTGCAAGAAGAC
>JAPOSK010000012.1:4075-4750 GCA_026709725.1 Paracoccaceae bacterium
TGATCTCCAACCGGTCACCGCACTCGGCATAGCCGTCCAAAGTCAGCTGGCGGTCCTGCCAGTCAGCATGCCCGTGGGCGCGCTGCTCATGCAGGCGCCGGGAATGTGTATAAAAGCTCGGATCGGTCGGTGAGTCCGCTTCGTGGATTGTTAGCAACGCGATGCACCCGTAGACAATCTCGTGCATGTACTCCACACTGACTGTCGGCATCACACCGTCATGGCTGCGGGGCTCTTCGATCAGGAAGTATCTCCAGGCGGTTGACGAGGCTTCGTTCCTGCCCCCATCTCCTCCGCCATCAAGATTGCGAAGAAAGTCATCAACCGAGTCATAGGGGGATGAGCCAAGGGTCTTGGGTGCGGTCGCCCTGTAGTCGGTGTAGTACTCGCGAAGGACATTCTGGTCGGAGCGGTCAAGGTTCTCGAAGAGTGCTGAAAGAGAATGAATCTTGCGTACCCCTGAGCCGTGTGCAAACGCAAGTGCTTTCAGGGCCGACTCGACAAGAAAGTAGGCGGTCAGAACATAGCCCCAGCCCTGTGCACTGACATGATCAGGCACCAGATCAGGGATGACCGGACACTTTTGGAGCTTCACCTTTTCCAGCCTCAATGCTGTCTCCAGCGAGTGAAGTGTATCCGAAGTATCCTTGAAGTTGATTTCCTGGAGTGTCATGT
>JAPOSK010000012.1:4760-9712 GCA_026709725.1 Paracoccaceae bacterium
GTCATGTGCTCCTCAATGCTGCGTTGCCACCGCCTTGATCCGCCCGACGGCCATGCGGGTCATCGCTGGCCCGGGAACCCCTTCCCGGTCAGGAATGCGAGATACAGTCCCGCATTGCCCATCTCGAGGATGCGGTCGATGGTGCCGATCCTGATCGCCTTTGCCGCATCGATCATGTCCGCAAACATGGGCACCGGCTGCCAGTTGGGCGTGCGGGTCTCGGTCATGGGATGGCCTTGGTCTCAGATGGAGTGCGGATCGGACGATGCAAAAGAGGGCAGGGTGGATCATTGGCGGGTGCAGGTGAAAAAGCCGTCGTTTCTCATCGAATCAATATCTTCAACGAGCCGAGAATAATATCCACCATTCCCACCAGGCTCGATAAAAAAGGCATAAAACCAGACACCATCAACCCAAGACCACACTCGATCGATGCCCTGCAGTTCGTAAACTGTAAGCACTGGCGGTAGCGTATCGGGCTCGAAAGAACCAAAACCTTCAATGCCCTCAATCTCTTCTGTCATCAGAGCAGAGCGCAGCGTTGCACCCCATCCAGTTCCACGTACTCCCTCGCACCGCCAGACTTCTGTCTGTGTCTGTGCCATGCCAGGCAGTGCGCTGGCCAGCATCATCACCACCACGATGAGGATTGCGGCAAATGTCTTGGTCATGGGCCTTTTCCTGATTGTGCATCGCACGATTGAACCGGGGGTCAGGCGACCATCCCTCGTTGGGGCCGGCTGACCTCGGGAGGCCGTTCGCCACCGCCGCGTTGTGACCTCGGCCTGGGCAGTCATCACTATCAGGACTTGCTCTGCGGCTGCACTGTCGTCCGTCCCTGCAGGTCAAGCTCTGCGGCCGACCGACCGGGATCCAGAGGGTATCCGGGTCGGGAGGGTTCAAGGAACGTGATGGCATTGTGGTGGTCGTCCAGGGAAACGAAGACTCCATTGGCCTCCGCCCACTCACGCATGCGTCACTTGCAGGAGTGTCGCCAGGACAGCACCTCGATGCCCCAGCCCCGCTCGTGCAGGGGCTCAAGGGTCGTATGGAACCCCCGTCCCTCACTGTAGTCCGCCCCATCGCCAGTCAGCAGAACCGCGATACCGGGTGTGTCAATGTTCCGCAGGGCATTCTCCATCATGCGCAGCTGCAGCCAACCGTCCGGGACCTCCTGTTCGCCCCGTCCAGGGTCGCCCCGGTCGTACAGCTGGACCTCCATGCCCAAATTCTCCATGCGGTTCCACAGGCTCCGCATCTCCGGGGGGACCGAGCCTGCGGCAAAGGCCTGTTTCAGGGTGCGGTCCGCGTGGGCAAGACGGAGCAGGTTGTCGAAATGGATCCGCACCCGATAGCTTGCACCGGGCGCGCCGCTCCTCTCGTCCGCAAGCCGTTGCGCCTCGTGGAAGATATTTGAGTTGTCCCAATAGACGAAGACATTGCTCATCCCTGCTGTCCTCCATGCCGTCCAAATGCCCGTGCCGGTCCGCGGGGCCAAGCAATCAATGTATAGAGACCCGGGCTGCGATGGACAAGACGCGGGCGGCCATGGAGCGCTCACAGAACCCTGACACACACCTGAAATCAGGGCACGTTTCAGATTTGTTGGTAGGTTGCGGTGCACCAATTGAACAAGTCGGTGGCACGACTGTTCATTCGGCAGCATCGAATGGCCATGATTGCGTTGGCACCCTTGACCGACCAGCGGCTGCCGCTTTTCTTCAGTCGGTCCACAACCACGCTTCGGCATCCCCCTTCGATCAGCCCGTCACCTCTTGGGATCCCGCGCCGTTTGCATTCATGGTGGCGCATGCGATGCAGGTCTGATCGGTAGTGGTTGATGAATTCCTTGATGGCCGGATGGTTCTCCGCCTCCTGGGCGCGTGCATTGATCACCCGGATGGTTTCGCCCGCCTTGATCAAGGTCCTGAACTTTTCAAACGTCGTCCTGCGTTGCCGCTTCACTGTGACGCGACCCAAACAGGTCCTCTCCCGCCCGTGGCCCCGCTTTTGCAGAGTGCCCCACATTTCGGACAATACGGCGGAGCCAGAGCAGCGTCCCGTGCCGCAAGCCACCGCCACCCAAATCCAGCGCATGCGCGTGAAACGCTGTCTCAACCGCATCTGGATCAACCATCCTGGATGACAACCGGCAAATGACCAGCCCGCCCCGAGATAACCGATCCTGCAGCAAACCCGACCTTGTCGTCGGTTGCCGGAAATCCTGTTTCCGATCATGACCCGCCATCGGCCCCTCGCTCCGCGTTGCTCCGTTGTCATCGCACAACCGAAGCCGTGAAACCGGCTTTCCTTTCGCTCTCCAGACTCTCTCACCGGTGGACGAATCACACAGGCTGTGCAAACTCAATCGTGCCACGACAAATGCCTGGGGCAATCACTTGCCAACAAATCCGGGCCGCCCCGGAGCCGGGTCTCCATCCACGGGAGGATCAGTTCCATAAAACAGCCCGGAGTTGCAGGTGCGACAGCCCGGGCGTCGGGCCATGATTGTCTGAGAGGTTCGAATTGGTGCTGGCTCCATGACGCGCTGCAGCAATCTGTTGGTGAGCGGATGATCGATGCAACGGTCACCCTGTGTTTGTGATCGGTATGAAATTGATGGCGGGCACGAATGGGCTCACCGGATGTCATGGCGAGAGCCAGGACATCATCAAGGCCGGGCGTCGTGTCAAGCGAGGGATTCGTGGGCGGTGGGTGGCAAGGGCCTGCCCGAGAGCCTGCCCCCGGCTGTCAGATGATGTGGGACATTTGGCACATTGCGGCAAGGTGAAGCCGTCGGGGAGGCATTGGATCCGGCGGTGCGGCGGGAATTATGTTGCACCGCAGCATTTCTATGGTTACTGGACAATCCCGCAGGTTGCCGGGATTTCGGCACTGGTGCGTATCTTGTGGATTGACGATGGCAATACAAAATGAATCAGAAAGTTATTGATATAACAGATCCCAAAAACACCAATACACGTGATCTGTACGCTGTTGGTGACATCCCGCCGCTCGGCCATGTGCCGGAGAGGATGCATGCCTGGGTGATCCGGCGGGAGCGTCAGGGTGAGCCGGATGTCGCCATGCAGGTTGAGGTTGTGGATGTCCCGCGCATTGACAGCAATGAAGTGCTTGTTCTCGTGATGGCCGCCGGCATCAATTACAACGGTGTGTGGGCCGGTCTCGGGCAGCCGGTCTCCATGTTCGACGTTCACAAGGCCGACTATCACATTGCCGGTTCGGATGCTGCCGGTGTTGTCTGGGCCGTTGGTGACAAGGTGCGCCGCTGGAAGGTCGGCGACGAGGTTGTGGTGCACTGTAATCAGGATGATGGTGATGATGAGGAATGCAATGGCGGCGATCCGATGTTTTCACCATCCCAGCGGATCTGGGGATACGAGACGCCGGACGGATCGTTTGCCCAGTTCACCCGTGTGCAGGCGCAGCAGCTTATGCATCGACCACAGCATTTGACCTGGGAAGAGAGCGCCTGCTACACGCTGACCCTGGCCACAGCCTACCGTATGCTGTTCGGTCACCGACCGCATATCCTGCGACCGGGGCAGAATGTTCTGGTCTGGGGAGCATCCGGGGGGCTGGGTTCCTATGCAATCCAGCTGATCAACACCGCTGGTGCCAATGCGATCGGCGTCATATCCGATGAAGGCAAACGTGGATTTGTCATGGATCTCGGAGCCCGCGGCGTGATCAACCGCAGGGATTTCAATTGCTGGGGACAACTGCCCACGGTCAATACAGATGCCTATCAGATGTGGTTTTCCGAGGCCCGGAAATTCGGCAAGGCCATCTGGGATATTACCGGGAAGGGAAACAATGTCGATATTGTCTTCGAGCACCCGGCCGAGGCGACATTCCCCGTTTCAACCTTTGTGGTCAAACGTGGGGGCATGGTGGTCATCTGCGCCGGCACCACCGGCTATAATCTCACTCTGGATGCCCGGTATCTCTGGATGCACCAGAAACGCATTCAGGGATCACATTTCGCCAACCTGAAACAGGCCAGCCAGGCCAATAAACTCATGCTGGAGCGGCGTCTGGATCCATGCATGTCAGAAGTGTTTTCCTGGGATCAGTTGCCGCAGGCCCATCTGAAGATGTATAGGAATGAACACAAGCCAGGCAACATGGCGGTGATGATCTCATCACCCCGGCCCGGTTTGCGCACGATTGAGGATGTCTACGATGTGTCCGGCAAATCCGGTCAGATCGGCTGATTGACACGCACTGGGTTCACGCAGGGGCAGGATCATGACAGGCAGCAAAAAATTTGGACTCACGCGGATGGCCGCGCTGGCCGCTGTTGCTGTCGTTCTGGTGGCGACCGGAGGGACGCTCTACATTGTCAGTCGGGGTGATTCGGCGTTTGCCCAGTGCAATGGTGGTGGGGTTGTGGCCGGGGAGGCTGCGATTGGCGGTCCTTTTGAGCTCATCAATACCGATGGCCAGACAGTGACACATGAGACCGTCATGACCCGGCCAAGCCTTGTCTATTTTGGCTTTACGAACTGCCCGGGCGTCTGCCCGGTTGATACAGCACGCAATGTCGATGCCATTGTCATGCTTGAGGAGATGGGCATCGAGGTCACACCGGTCTTTATTTCGGTCGACCCGGCCCGTGACACTCCCGACGTTCTTGCTGATTATTCCGGGGCATTTCATGAACGCATGGTGGGTCTTACCGGCTCGATGGAGCAGGTCAGGGCCGCCGCTGACCAGTACAGGGCCTATTTCCAGGCCCGACCGGCGCGCGACGATGGATTTTATATGGTCGACCACTCAACCCAGACCTATCTCATGCTGCCTGGGCATGGTTTCGCGACATTTTACCCCCGCTCATCAACACCGGACGAGATGGCCGAGAGTATCGCGTGCTCTGCACGCGCAGGAATTCAATCTGGATGCCAAATCTGCAATATTTGTACTAGAAC
>JAPOSK010000592.1:0-2678 GCA_026709725.1 Paracoccaceae bacterium
GCCAACCGTGCGGTTGCCCGGGTGGTCGGACTGGGCCTGCTTGTAATGGCGGCATTCGCGGTGCTCGAAATTGTTTGCGCCAATTCAATGCATCCTTCGGGGTTCTGAAGAATTTGCGGGCTATGCCATGGCCCCGGTGACCAGCTGGGGCATGGCCTGCGCCCTCCTTGAGCTTGGCCATATCCGGATTGCGCGGACCGGGCCGCAGATGCGCATGGCGTTCGATCTATCTGCCATGGTCATGATGACCTGTGCGGTCATCACGTTGCATTCAAATGCTGGCCCGTTGTGGGGCGGGCCATTGAGAACGGAAGCCGCGCCAACACGCCACTTGCCACACCACTGGCCTGGGTCCAGATTCCGTGGTTTGCCGGTTGGGTGTGGTTCGCATTGATGTCGTGCATGGTCACGCTCGCCGCACTCAGCCTGATCATGCGTAAACGCGGATCCGAGACAGAGCCATTCATTGGTGCCTTTGCAGAACAGGATCGACGGCAATGATCACATCTGTGGCTGCTGGTCTGCTGGTGTTGCTTACCCTCTCCATTCCAGTTGGAGTTGTTCCGCTCCTTCTCGGGTTTGGTGCCGACATATTCTATTCAGGTTTCCCGTTGACCCGCGGGCTTGGGAACATGGTCTGGTCATCGTCCAATTCTGCCACATTGATCGCAATTCCATTCTTTGTTTTGCTCGGTGAGGTGCTTGTGCGACCCGGTGTCGCAACACGGACCGATGCTGCACTTGACCGCTGGGTTTCATGGCTCCCCGGAGGGTTGATCCACGCAAATGTGGCGACGGCCACCATGTTTTCTGCGACATCCGGCTCTTCCGTTGCAACTGCTGCCACTGTCGCCATGCCGCAGGCGGAAAACTGGGTTATGATCCCAAACTCTTCTCGGGTGCAATTGCAGCGGGGGGAACGCTTGGAATTATGATTCCTCCCTCGATTAACCTGATCATTTATGAATTTCTGATCCAATCCTCGATTCCGCAGCTTTTTCTGGCCGGGCTTGTGCCCGGTGTAGCTCTGGCACTGGCTTTTCTGCTGATCACCGCAGTGATCTGTACCTTCCGCCCAAATCTTGGTGGCCAGCGCCGCCTGTTGCCATTTGCCCAGATGGCCCGTGCTCTGGTTGATCTGGTTCCGATCATTATGCTGTTCGGAGTGATTGTCGGTTCTATCTATCTTGGATGGGCAACACCAACTGAAGCGGCTGCTGTGGGTGTTGCGGGGGCATTCCTCACTGCAGCAGTCTTTGGTGGTGTCAACAGGGTGATGCTGCGCGAAAGCCTCCTGGGTACGGTCAAGATTACATCCATGATCATGCTCATCATTATCGGTGCGGCTTTCCTCCTGAACTTCACACTGTCGTCCGCCGGTCTCAGCCGTATCCTGTCAGAATTCATCGAGAGTCTTGGTCTGTCACCGCTTGGGCTTATCCTCGTCATCGTCATGCTTTACATTGTGCTCGGGTTTTTTATCGAAACGCTCTCACTGATGGTCGTCACCATTCCGATCATCGTGCCGATGGTACTTGAGCAGGGCCATAACGTCATATGGTTCGGCATTCTGATGATTGTGCTCATTGAGATGGCTCTTATTGCTCCACCCGTGGGCCTGAACCTCTATGTGGTGCAGGGAGCCAGGGATTCGGGCTCACTCAATGAGGTGATGCTCGGTGCTGTGCCCTATGTTCTCGTGATGCCTGCAATGGCCCTTCCCCTGATCGCCCTTCCCCAGATCGCACTCTTTCTTCCCAATGCACTCGGCTGAATGACTGAAATCCGGAGAGATAACGGAACTCGCGTCGAACGTGGTTGCTGAAGTCCCGGCAGTTGGGTGCGCGTGCGGGCCGGGCAGAATGTTGCCGGGGTCCATGACGCCACCATCAGGGCATTGTGGCAGCAACCATCTGCAGCCCCTGTTTCGCCACCGCCGCTTCATTGCCGGTCTGTTTCCCGGGTCCGGTCATGAGTGCTGCCAGACCCTCGTAACGTTATGGGGACTGAGAGCGTCACACAGCCCGATCAGGTTTCCGGGCGGATGATGCCCTTTTTGAGGATGATGCAGCCATAGAGACGCCGTTCCCCGGTCTGAACGACGGCAAACCCTTCCCTGGCCCTCTCGTAGAAGGCAAAGCGTTCAAGACTGGTTACGTCAGCGGGATTGTCGGCCGTTTCATTGATGATGGATTGAAAATCCTTGACGGCATCCGGGGTGACATGCGGTTGACTGACATCCTGCATGGTAATGGCCGGATCGGGCACGAATGTATCAAGGGGCATCAGTTGCAGAACTCCGCGCAGGACAGCACTGGCACTGATTCCATCAGCACGGATGCAGGGTGGCCCCGATGCGGTTCCGGGGTAATTGGCATCGACAATGACAAGATCATCTCCATGACCCATGGAAGCAAGGGTATGGAGCAGATCGGGTGAGAGAACCGGGTCAATCATATGCAGCATGGATCATTCCCTCGATAGATGATAAATGATTGTTTCACGTTTGCCGGGCGAGGGCAAGGTTCCGGTTCGGAATGCATTTGTGCAGCCTTCGATGCGGACTTGCGATCTCAACTGCAAGTGATCTGCGGTCGTTTGGGTTGGCCCCTGTCGGGAAGTGAGGCCCTGTCGGGAGTGAAGATGGGGCATCCCTGAGCGGGGAAGCAGTCCGACAG
>JAPOSK010000592.1:2688-6406 GCA_026709725.1 Paracoccaceae bacterium
CTGGAACAATTCGTCACCGGAACGCTGCTGATCCTTTACAGCTTCGCCGTGCACGCGGTGTTCTTCATTGCAGCGGCCAATCAGATTGGCCGACTGGAACGGTGGCTTTGCCGACCGCCCCATTATGCCAAACTCACGCTGGTGATCACATTGCTGGGCCTCTGGCTCCTGACCAGTATGCTGAATTCAGCATTTGCCTGGGCGATCTACTTCCATTGGGCCGGGGCGCTCATGACATTTGAATCGTCCGTCTATTTCACACTTGTCTCCTTTACGACACTGGGTTTCGGCGACGTTATCCTTGCGACCGAGTTCAGGATCCTGTCCGGATTGCTGGCGGCCAACGGTCTTCTGATCTTTGGTCTGACAACAGCCATCATGATCGAAATCATGCACAAACTCTACCTGACACAACGCCGGAAACAATGAGCGCTGAGAGCAGACAGGTTCCTGACACTGATCAGACCGGACTCGCGTCTCCCTCAAAATAGTCACGATCAATTTTCGGCAGAGGCTGGTTTTCGATGGCGGCATCGAAGGCCTTCAGACGCTTGTAGATTGACATGAGCTCGACGATGGTTGTCCAGGAATTGACCAGATACTGGAATGAACCCTCAACGCGCCCGAATGCCCGAATAATCTGCTGCATGACGCCAAGGGTAAAGCCGGCGGAAACAATGGTCGGGCCAAGAGCGATATAGGGCAGCAGAACCCCCACCTGCAGATAGCTGAAACGGACGATATTGAAGTAAAGGTAGTTCAGATACAGCCGGAAGTAGTTCATGCGGACATCATCGAACAGCTCATGGATTGTTGGTGGTCGCGCCCGGATGACATCATCTTCTCCATAGACGAGCTCCTTGCGGTAAGCGGCCTCGACACGCTGATTCCGAAACTCGAGTCCGGGAAGGCGAATGCCGGCAAGTGCAAGCAACGCCGTCCCGAAAATGGACCAAAGAATTGCCACGAAGACAAGGGCTTGCGGTACCTCGCCGATGATCGGCAATTCCGTCACAAAGGCTGAAAGTCCCCACAGAATGGGAAGGAAGGCGATCAGGGTCATGACGGCATCAATGAGACTGACGCCCAACCCTTCCATGATCGCAGCAAAACGCATCGTGTCCTCCTGCACGCGCTGGGATGCCCCTTCAATATGACGGACCCGGTCCCAAAGTCCCATATAGTGATCATTCATCGCCGTGCGCCACCGGAAGACATAATGGCTGACAAAAAAACGGGTCAGAACGGCGACCGTGATCGCGACGAGGGCAATGGTCGCGAATGTGACAAGTTGAGAATAATAGGCATCGGCCGTCACGCTGTTGGGGTCGACCAGTGCCTCCTGGATCAGGTCATAGAACGCCCCGAACCACTCATTGATCATCACATCAAGCTGAACCTGAAACCAGGTGACAAAGATGATGGCGGCTGAGCCATAGACCGACCAGCGGGACCATCTGTGCGGGGCAGTCCAGTGCCAGTATGCCAGAAACACAGCATAGGATTTGAGCATGTACTGATACAGCCAGAATGTCATTGCCCTCTCGCGTGCGGCTTGGAGTGCCGCCTCGACCTCAGCACCATCTCCCGGAAGAGGGTCCGGGGGGAAACCGAGGCCAACAATCCAACCAAGGCTGAACGTCTCTCCGGCTCCCCGGGCGAAGGCGAACCAGCACACCACACAGAAGATCGACCAGAAGACAAACGAAAGAAAGAACAGTTTTGGTTTGGGAAAAAATGACTCAAACATCGCGGATACCTCAGCTGCAGTGATTTATTGTGATGCGAACATCAGATGGGGGCGGATCATGACCTCGGAATCTCCGAGTGCCATGTACTGGTGAGCGGGGCACATGATGCCTCGCAAGCATATGTGGGGGACCTTCATTGTCATGCCGGCCTGGATACGGGTGATCAGAAGATCGCGCTGGCCGGGACCCATTTGCGTGAAAGTCGAGATGTGCTGCAAGATGGAATGCTCTTAATGCTGATGGGGCGTTGAACAGGATGCAGCCATCATTCAGCCAGCGGTATGTCATGATAGTGTCTGGCATCATCGGTCCGGTTTCCGGCTGGTGGAGCCTGCTCGCTGACCAACTCGATGATCTCGGCCATGATGGAATTCAGATTGTAATCCCGTGGTGTGAAGATACGCGCCACACCGTTGTCAAGAAGTGCCTTTTGATCGGCGTCGGGAATGATGCCGCCGACAACCAGCGGGATCCGGTCAATCCCGTGATGGCGCATCAGATCAAGGATTGACTGAACGAGGGGAACATGCGATCCGGAGAGGATCGAAAGACCGATAACGTGAACATCCTCGGCCTTGGCGACCTTCACGATGTCTTCCGGTGTGTGCCGAATTCCCGCATAGCAGATCTGCATGCCACAGTCCCTGGCCCGGTAAACGATCTGTTCAGCTCCGTTGGAATGTCCATCCAGGCCGGGTTTCCCGACAAGGAGTTTCATGCGCTTGCCCAGACGTTGGGAAATTGAATCCACCGCATCACGCAAGGCATCAAGCCCCTCGGTCCGGTTGGAAGGCCGTGAGCTCACACCAGTCGGTGAACGGTATTCACCGAAGACCGCACGAAGGGCATCTGACCATTCTCCGGTCGTCACACCGGCCCGGGCGGCATCAATTGATGCTGACATGATGTTGTCACCGCGCTGCGCTGTTTTCCTCAGCGCATCAAGGGCATTTTCGACAGCGATACCGTCACGATTCCTGCGCCATTCGCGAAGGGCATCAATCTGGCTTTGCTCTGCTTCGTCATCCGCAGTCATGGCCGGAAGATCACCGTCCAGCAGGGGTGAGGGATGACTCTCGGTGTAGCGATTGACACCAACGACGGTCGTCTCACCGCTTTCGATCCGGCGCAGTCTTTCGGCATTGCTCTCCACAAGACGGTTCTTCATGTATTCAATGGCTTCAATCGCGCCGCCCTGTTCATCGATACGGGCGAGTTCCTCGCCAGCTGCCCGCATCAGTTCATGCACCCGGTCCTCGATGATGGCATTGCCGGTAAAGAGGTCATCATGGTCCAGCAGGTCGCTTTCATAGGCCAGGATTTGCTGCATGCGCAGGGACCACTGCTGGTCCCAGGGTCTCGGTAAACCCAGGGCCTCATTCCAGGCAGGCAATTGCACAGCGCGCGCCCTTGCATCCCTGGACAGGGTTACAGCCAGCATTTCCAGCAAAATGCGGATGGCATTGTTTTCCGGCTGCTGCTCGGTCAGACCAAGACTGTTGACCTGCACGCCATAGCGGAAGCGCCGGAGACGGGAATCGAGAACATCATAGCGTTCCAGGCAAAGCTGGTCCCACATGGCTGTGAAGGCCCGCATTTTGCACATTTCCCCGATAAACCTGATGCCGGCGTTCACAAAAAACGATGTCCGACCAACGATATCGGGCATCCGGTCGGCAGGGACTCTTTGTCGGATACAATCAAGAACAGCTGTCGCCGTCGCCAGCGCGTAGGCGATTTCCTGCACAGGTGTCGCGCCGGCCTCCTGCAGATGGTAGGAGCAGATATTGACCGGATTCCAGTTCGGCGCCTTCTCGTGACAAAACTCAACCACATCCGCGATCAGATTGACAGAATGATGGGGGTCGAAAATATATGTCCCCCGACTGAGGTATTCCTTGATCAGATCGTTCTGCACAGTCCCCCGGAGCGCACCGGCATCCAGCCCCTGTTCCTCGGCCAGCGTC
>JAPOSK010000592.1:6416-9644 GCA_026709725.1 Paracoccaceae bacterium
CATAGGGGGCCAGGAGGCAGGGGGGGGTGGCATTGATCGTCATGGAGGTGTTCATCTGATCAAGCGGGATGCCATCGAACAGCGTGCGCATGTCGCCGATATGGCAAATCGGGACTCCCACCTTGCCAACCTCTCCTTTGGCAAGAGGGTGATCGCTGTCATAGCCTGTTTGGGTTGGCAGATCGAAGGCAATCGAAAGCCCGACCTGTCCCCTTGCCAGATTTGTCTTGAACAGGGCGTTTGAAGCCCGCGCCGTGGAGTGCCCGGCATAGGTCCGGAAAATCCACGGTCGATCGGGTTTGCGATCATTCATTCTGTGATGGTCTCCGCCGATTCTGTATCCGGAAAATATCGGGTGTATATCCCGACTGGCTCCGATTTGGAACATCGCCCGCTTGCAGGGACCGCTCACAGCGAACGGTCAGGCCCATAATGCCGTGGACAGTGCAGGTCTTTGCCCGCCGCTGAACTGCTTTCAGGCGAAAAGGCAACCCGATCCTGCCACATTCGCTGCGCAGATGGAAAGGCACGGCGGTACAATGAGTCCGCCGACCGGGAGGGTCAGGGACCCGTTCCATTCATCTCATTGATTCACTACTTACCGTATTGATGGAAGCGCCAGAGTATCGTATGGGCCTGCCTGATGTCATTGTCATGACAGACCGTCCTCTCCCGGAGATCATTGCCAGACCGGAATAGCAAGATGCTGAAGTCAATATGAGCGGTCGTCCTGCGGACGGGACCGCACCACAATACCCCACACCCAAGGGTGTGTTCTGTGAAACTGTCACCTATGTGAAGCATTATACCGAGCGATTGTTCGCCTTTCGGATCACGCGGCCAACGAGTTTCCGCTTTCGTTCCGGCGAGTTTGTCATGATCGGCCTGCCAAATGCGGAACGCCCGATTTATCGGGCCTACTCGATTGCCTGTCCGAATTGGGATGAGGAGCTTGAATTCTACTCGATCAAGGTGCCGGATGGCCCGCTGACACAACACCTGCAGAAGATCATTGTCGGTGACCGGATCCTGATGCGTCCCAAGCCAACAGGAACACTTGTCAATGATGCATTGCTTGCCGGTCAGCGTCTCTGGCTCTTCGCAACCGGGACGGGAATCGCCCCTTTTGCATCGATTCTCCGTGATCCGGAAACCTATGAGAAGTTCAGTACGGTCATTCTGACCCATACCTGCCGCGAGGTCGCGGAATTGCAGTACGGAGCCGAACTGGTTGCGATGACATCTGCAGACCCGCTGGTGGGCGAAGAGGCCGCGTCGGCCCTGAAATATGTCGCGACAACAACCCAGGAGTCATCAGCGCTCATGGGACGAATTACCGATCTCCTGCAGGATGGCACCGTCATGACGATGCTTGACCTTCCGGCACTTGATCCATCACAGGATCGCTGCATGATCTGCGGCTCGATGGGTTTTCTGCAGGACATCAAGGCCATACTGGATAAGGCCGGGTTCACAGAGGGGTCCAACAGCGCTCCGGGTGACTATGTCATCGAGCGTGCATTCGTCGGCTGAGCATGGCCCACACGACCGCTCCCATGCGGTTTGAGCGGGACGCCCAGGTCAGACACAGTGTCCTGTCCCTGAACTGGGACCTGGTTCACAAGGGGCCGGAAGTCGGGATGAAGCCGCCACAAGGCCCGGACCCGCCTGGCTGCATGGCCATGCGGTCAAAATCTGGCCGCATCACGGAGGTATCATCGGTGCCGGGTGGCTGGGCAAAGGAGCCCCGCAGGACCGTCACGCGACTGATATCCGATGGGGCAGAGGCAGGGTTGAAGCGGGTTGTTGTGCCAGCATATCTGTAGCGCATTGAGACTCAAATCGCCCCTGCTTGAGACTCTGGCGGCCCTGAACGCACATTCTGTGCGATGCAGGCCACCCGGTGGAATGTCCAGAAACGGTCGTTCCCCGGATGGGATCCAGTTGCAGGGACTGTGGTTTGGCAACAATGATTGCAGTTTGAGGCCCGGATGATTGCAGATCACCACATACATATATCGTCCAATACGATTATGACCCATCCCCATCATACCATTTGCGGGCATTCTCCCAGTTGTCCTTGAGAAAGTTCATGAAACTGTCACCCCACCCGTCCACTGTCTCTTCCATATCGTCCCAGGACGGCAGTTCGGGCGCCTTCAGATCGTTGAAATACTCGCGAGCCTCCTTCAACGCCGTGCCGGGGGAGTCCGCCAGCATCGCGACGAGGTCCTGCCTGGATGGCACCTGTGCGCTGCAGATCGTCGCGACATTCTCACTGTCGGGGACAGTCGGATCAAACACCCGTTCCAGTTCTGCCATGTCCTTCATGGTTTCGCACATGTCATAAAGTTCCCATGCGGTCGCTGCCACAATGACAGTGGTGCCAACAACCGGGAGGGCTTCGGCAGGCATGAAGGCAATCTCTCGGGGTGCGGCACTCCGCCAGCGGTCCCGGACGCGCCGTGTGATTGTCCCTGCCTCATTCTTTGCCCTTGCAATCTCGTTCTTCTGTCGTTGGACTGTCCGCTCGGCGGCCGTCCGGGCAGCCCGCTCTGAGGTCAGCGCATGGGCCTGCCGTGCTGCCACACTGCTCAGCCCCACCGCTGTGGCCACCGCACCGACCGCGCCCGAGACCGTGTCGCTGAAGACAAGAAGTCTATTGAACAGCAGCGAGACCGTGATGGCAGTTACCATCACCATCGTTCGTGCTGCACCAAGAGCGGCCCAGATCCCCGCCACAACGCCTCGTCCCCATTGTCGATGCGGTCGCGGTTGGAGGCCGTCCACCAGCCGCCGCAGCTCCTCGGGGTCGGTGATGGGGGCGGGTCCGTCACAGAGTCCCTCAGCCAGCTGGTCCGGGGCATAGCCTGTGGGTCTGCCCGTATCCTTGCGGACAACCCAGGAGGCTTCGGGTCGTTTGTCGCCGAGATACTGTGAAACCTCTCGGGCATGCACTTCCAGCAGCCCCGCCAATGCTCCATAGGTGCATCGGCGCTTTGCCGTATTGAGGTGCTGAAGGATCCGATCGGCTTCCCTGTGTCTTTCCGCCTCGGTCATCCGTATCTCCGGTCTTTTCTACACTTCGCCCCACGAGTTGGGTTTTACTGGGAATCGTGGACAATGACACCCGAATGACTGACGTGAGAGACCCAGTGAGCCACCATGATCCCCTGCCCCTGACCCGTGACCAGTCCCGGACCGTCGGCCATTTCTGCTCCAGGTGGA
>JAPOSK010000043.1 GCA_026709725.1 Paracoccaceae bacterium
AACTCATCGACGACGGACCGCAGCATGTGCCGCTCTTCATTGTCAACAGCCCCCCTGAAGTAGATATCGCGGGAATAAAAGATGCACTCTCGCGATTCACCGAGGACACGGATTTGTTCGCAGGGGATGATACGGCATCGATTCAAATGCGGAGGAAGGTGGTCATTCAATCCAGGCCAACAATCGGTCAACGGAATGGCATCTCCTTCACCCAGAAACTCCGGTATTGGATCTGCCAGATCAAACGCTTCCTTGATCTTGTCAGCCATTGGATGTTTTAGCAACTCATCCCGAGCCTCTGGACATCTTGGGGTTGGGTCGAGTGCATCTTCAAATGGAACAATTTGACCGGATGCCGTCTTTATCCGTCCGTAATTTCGGAGAGCATGGATGGACAAACAGTTGAATGCGAGTTTGGAATATTTGTCCTGAGTTTTATGGCGCATTGTCCATGGAGTGAATGTAGTGTCTTGGGACAACAATTCATTTGTGTACGCAACCCGCCCTTCATCTGACAATCGCTTCAGGATATCCAGTGGTCCACAACCATCGCATGTCTCGAATTTAAGTAGGCTTTCATGCGGTTTCTTCCCTGTTTCTTTGAAAGCCTTTTCCCGAAACCGGTATTTGCAGACTTTCAAATAAGTCTCAAACTCTGGCTCCCGAGAGAGATCGCGCTTATCTGGTGCCTCGGTGACTCCAAACTTACACAGCAATGCATCGTCCGATTCGTGAAATTGGGAGTCTACAGTGAAGCCCCTGTCCCTTCTATCATCAGGAATGATCTTGCCCGGGCGCAGCACGGAGAAAGTTGGCAGCCAGGTTCCTGCTTGTGTCCGCACTCGCAGTTTTTTGATCAGATTTCCTGCCGAGCCAATTATTCTCTCGACATCTTCTCTCGACAGATCGCGGGAAGCAAGCCAGAACTCCTCGTGCAAAGCCTCGTAAACCTCTTGATCGCAATCGTTTTGCCTCAAGATGCGATGAACAATCGCATCAAGCCTGCTTTCTGGCGACGGCTCCGTCAAGCCGATTTTCTTCAATGCTTCCAACGTTTCGGAATCTGAAATCAGGTCTGGATGGACACATGATTCCGGATCTGTGGACTGTTCTCTGTTGAAGCGGTTTTCGGAGGGCAGAAAGATTTCCTGATCATTTGGCTTCACCAAGGTGCCTGCCGCCGTCAAAATGATCTTGCCAAGTCTCTCTGATCTTTTCTCTTTTGGTATCAATGCCGCTGTTTGCACAGCAGCAATTGATGCTTCCGCGATCTCGTCCGGTTGCCGGTGGTAATCCACAAGCGCCTCAAGCCACTGGGAAATTTCTGCCCTCGGCGCACTTGGGCCATGGTGGGTATGCAAAAAGTGGTGAGAAGATCGATTGTTGTCAAACAATCTGTCAATTGCCGCAAGCCGATTGCGTGTCAGTGCCTTGTGGTGGAGCCATTTCCGCGGTCTGCCCGCATAGTCGCTCCATCTCTTGAGCGCATCGTCGCAACCTTTCAATTCTTTCGGAGGGTAGGAGATATCCCCGATCATTTGCAGATTACAATCCTGATCAGGCACGATATCGCGCCCTTCAAGCAAGGAAAACAATCGATCACGAAGTTTGCGAACCAGATCTCCATCACCCGACTCTTCACGGCGTGGCAATGCGTCCAAGTGGCGAGCGGGGTCGTCATTTGACACGAGTTCTGGAAGTTTCTCCACGATCATTTCGGCGGTCGCGATGATCAGTTCCTTGTTGTAAACCCCGGGCAGCAGGTTCAGGCGATCCTCACTGAGTTTCCATTGCGCGTTCAATATCCCGGCAACAAGGCTTGGGTTTTCGGTCGGAAAGTGTGCCCAGAAATGACCGGGGCGATCCAATCTGTCGAGCGGTGCAGCCCAGGAGATCAATACGTCCTCACCAGACAAATGCCAGTCTTGCCTGGCCTGGGGGGAAAGGCGATGCCTGATATCGAATTTCCGCCAGTGCCGACGCTCGTTTCCAGTATCCAGGCGAATCTCGGAGTCGCACCGGCTCAACATGAAGCTCCTCGATTCATCTTCGTGCTCAAGTGTCAGATGGCGGACATGTTCCACAAACAGCATGAACTCGGGTGGAAAGTCTTGAAATTGTTGGACAAGATCCTCCCGCACGCCCGACTTGAGCGGCAAACGGACAATATTTGTCGCCCAGCTCATCAATTCTTCGAGATCCTTGTCCGTTCCGATTGACTCATCAGGGTCGAAGGGCTCCGGAAATCGCAGAACTGGACAATGCTCCGGATTATGCTTGTTAGATGCAATTTTTGCGATGCGTTGCCGTGCCCTCGTCCTGTCAAATCGAAATGAGACCGAATGGCTGTAGAACTCGGGTGCGTCTGTCACGCCCAAGACAGACTTGAATCCACGCCCAAACTTGCCGATCTGGGAAGTGCTTCGTTTGCCCGAAACATTATGGAACATCAGTGCCCTGACACCGTCCTCGTCTATGGCGGTGCCATTGTCTGCACAATACAAATATTCTTTCGTCATGCGAACGAGGATGCTCTCGCCTTCTGGCGCTTCAGACAGGGCATCAGCACTGTTCTGAACGAGTTCGAACAGTTGGCGGCGTGCGTATCCACCCATAAATGCGTCTTGTTCGGTGTTTGCGTGCTCTCTAATGAGCGTGGGCTGACTTTGATATGCATCCAAAGTCTTTTTCACTTGCTCAGTGATAAATTCACCCAACTGTTCTGATGGTCCTGACCAATCCGATTCCTCGCTGGAAGCAGGGAAACGCGGCCCGGCATCATCAAAGAACTTTCCGCGGATTCCTTCCGAAAAATCGTACTCTTCTCTCATTTTCCAAACTCATATTGTCTGCGCTCGTTTGCTGTGGCTCGACGAGCTGAGATGATTCTTATCAACGCCCTCCCATTCTCGTCTTCAGTGAACGTATGGGAAACAACCAACATTTTCTGATCCTGTGCAAGGCCGATCGTTAACCAGCGCTCTTCATATAGGCCATGATCTTCGTCGAGTACCGACATTGCGAGAGGATCAGCGAAGACCGTTGCCGCGATCTCGAAACTAACCTTGTGCTTCCAAAGGTTGCTCGCAGCCTTGGCGATGTCCCAGTCAATACCCAACGCACCATCCCGCTTAATCCAATCTCACGTTGAATTGAAATTGATCTCGATTCAGAAGTGGGAATGTCCCAATCTCTGCAGAAAAACAGCACCGGGGAACCTTTGGTCTTCAAGGTGATCAATATCAGATCTGAACATTACCTTACAAACCATTTCCCAGTGACGGGACTGATTCTCCTATGGCTGACGTTTACCGACATCTCCTGACGCGCCCTGGCTCCCGCACGAGTCGGCCGCCAACCCTCCACCAATCCTCCCCTGGGGCCACCCGTGCCAAGCGGAGCCGGTTGTCGCCGGTCCGGTCAACAGCCCCGGATGGTCGCCAGGTCGCCGCAGGCGGGACCATGCTGCATCAAACCGGTCTGACGTGAAGGGTACCCGGACGGCAGGGACACCCGTCCCGCGCGCGTCCCCAGCTGGCCCCCACAGGATCCCCGGATCATTCCATGGGGGGGGGGGTGCTTCATGCGCACACCCACGAGGGTTGTGTTGGCAGCACGGGCCGTGCCGCCCGCAATGGGGACACTGGCATCCCGGGCCTTCGACAGCCCGGTCCAGCAGATCGTCTTCCAGGAGTACGTCGATTCCGCCCGGGAGGCCACGCGGCGGGTGGCGGATCTTGAGGATCCGATCCGCACGGCGGCCAAAGACTGGTCGCTGCCCCCGGGGATATGATTGACAGGGGGGTGACGGACCTGATCAGCCTCCGGTGCATTCATGTCCTGAGCGCCGTGACGATCCTCGCCGAGCTCGGCACCATCACCCGCCTCGACACCCCGCGCCAGCTGATGGGTTTCCCTAGCCTGGTCCCGAGCGAGCATTCCTCGGGACCCGGGCGCCGCACCGGTGGGATCACCAGGACCGGCAACGGCCATGTCCGGCGGATCCTAGTGGAAGCCGCATGGAACTCTCGCTTCCCGGCCCGCAAGACGCGCCACCTGCAGGCCAGGGCCCGCCGGGGTGGTGCGGGTGCAGGCCATTGCTTGGCATGCCCCGCCAAGAGACCCTTTGGGCGCCTCTGTGCGTGCACCAGCCGGCTCAGTGCGGTGCGCAAGCATCAGTGCAGGGTCACCACAGCCGTGGCCCGGGAGCTTGTGGGCTTCATCTGGGCCATCGTTTGCGAGGTCAACGCGCGACCGCATGCCAGCCGGGCCCTGGCATGAGGGCCCGGTCCACGACCGTATCGGGGTGCAGGCAGCCCGGAAGGAGAACCCTCGTTCGGCCTATGCGGCACGTCCATTGGCCTGTGACCCGCGCTTTTGGAGAGAGGCAGCTCCGTGACGAAAGTGACGTCTGGCGGTACCCAACCCACGAATATCAGTGTGATCCACCGTCGCAATCACTGCCTGCATCCCGACACGGTCATGATGTTGCGAGGAGTCGTATCATTCAATAATAGAGAAATCCCTTGGGTCAATCCATATCAACGTAGATCTGCGAACAAACCATCCGATACCCTTGATATGATAGTGCGGGCGATCTGCCTGTCTCTGTGCCCTGCTTGCAAAAGCAGGCAGGGGTGGTGGTCAGGAAGGTAGTCCGATTAGAATGCCGAGAACGGTAACGGCAAGGCCTATCATTCCGGCGACCGCAAGCAGCATCCGTGTTTCGCGCTTGGCCATGTCTTCCCGCAGGAGAGCCCAGCCCTTATCGTAGCGTTCGTCCATCGTATTCATGCGCTCCTCCAGTCGGGCCATACGCTCACGCCATTCATCTGAGCCATAGCCTCGCTCTGTCTCTGCCATATGCCTGCAGAATGGCACACAAGGCGGTCATCGTCAGATCCTTTTTGAAACGGTATCGATATGCATCACGTGCCATATTTGCTCCCAATCATGCAAACTCTGACAAATCATCTTGGAAATCTGTGCGTAATTTTCAAGATTTATTTAAAAACCATTCCATGCCCATGATCCGCACCATGTTCAGATTTGTCAATGAAAACGCCCCAGACCAGTAACAGTTTCTCTTGCTTCTGCATCAGCATCCATCCCGATCACATTGACTGTGTGCCATGCATGGAGAAAACAGGTTTGCCACAGTTCAGCCAGATCAGGGAAAGCGCCGGCACATTTTTCGATCCCCACGCCCACTCTGAGGTGCAATGCCCCGGTTTTGAACCGGAGCAAGGGTCGGGTTCATGCGGGAATGAACCCGGCGGTCCATCACATTTTCGATCAGGATAGCCGCCAAGCCACGCCATCCTGCACTCCTGTGAGCGGCCTTTCATGACGATGCGGCAACTGGGCATGTCGCAGAGTGCGAGGGCGGAACAGTTTCATCGTGCTGTCTTCAGTCCGGTTGGATGCAATCAGGATGACCATGTGAAGAATTTTGGTTTCATGATGGATCATCGTCAGGGTCATTGGGACACGGCTCCGGCCCATGATCCCTGTCATGCCGGGGGCAGTGATTTCACACGATGCCACCAACCGGGTCCTAATGGCAGAACTGTCGATTCCACACGTGAGGATCCCAAGCATCTGGTGAAGTATGCCGGGCCGCCGCGCAATCGTGCGAAACTCGGCCCCGAACAGACTGTTGATGCAGTCCCGGGATGGCCCCGGACGGCGAGGGAGCATGATATGCCAGCCCCGTTGCAGAACCGTGTCCTGCGCACGCTTCGCCTTTGCCGGCCATTGACCCGATTCGCATTCCATCTGTCATGCGGATAGAGATGGCAGGAGGAATCGAAAAGCGAACGAGATGCCTTCATTGGCGGTGCCGTGACTGAATCTTGCCGGAAATGTTTTCGTGAACCCCCTTTAGTGACCGCGAAGCAGCCAGATGCCAGACTCCAGACCGTCCTGTGATGAAGTGACCATGCCGTGCCGGGCCATGCCGTCGCGGGGTCTGGTCGGGCGGGCGCATGTTCCGGGTGACAAGTCGATTTCACACCGTGCGGTGTTGACGGGATCATTGTGCGTGGGCGAAACCCGCATCAGGGGATTGCTGGAAGCCGATGATGTCATGGCGACAGTGGGGGCCTGTCGGCAGATGGGGGCATGGATTGCAACGGACGGCGATGGCAACTGGACTGTGAGTGGTGTCGGTGTCGGTGGCTTTCTTGAACCGGAAGACATTCTTGATTGCGGCAATTCCGGTACCGGTGTGCGCTTGCTCATGGGGGCTCTGGCAACATCGCAGGTCACGGCAATCCTGACCGGAGACGCATCACTCCGTTCACGACCG
Source organism: Paracoccaceae bacterium (assembly GCA_026709725.1). Lineage (GTDB taxonomy): Bacteria > Pseudomonadota > Alphaproteobacteria > Rhodobacterales > Rhodobacteraceae > MPNP01. Next base: position 6,311 of record JAPOSK010000043.1, read on the forward strand.
ATGGATCGTGTTGTTGACCCGCTTGCGGAATTCGGAGCCCGCTTTCGGGGCAGGCTGCACGGCAGGCTGCCCCTGACAATGACGGGCGCGCCCCTGCCGATTCCGGTGACGTATGCATTGCCGGTCCCTTCTGCTCAGGTCAAGTCAGCGATCCTTTATGCCGGCCTCAATTGCAGGGGGCGGACGACGGTGATCGAGGATGCCCCGACACGGGACCATACCGAGCGCATGCTTGCGGCATTTGGGGCAGACCTTTCAGTGGAGATGGATGGAGCAGAACGACAGATTCACGTCCGGGGTCATGTCGAGATGGTGCCACAGTCACTGACTGTGCCGGGGGATATCTCATCGGCGGCTTTCCCGCTGGCTGCGGGTCTGATGACGGAAGATGCGGACATTGTGCTGCCCGGCATTGGGGTGAATCCAACACGGACCGGTTTGCTGACAACGCTGGATGAAATGGGGGCCGGAATTGTGATTGAGAATGAGCGCCAGGCTGGTGGTGAGCCGGTCGCCGATCTTCGAGTCCGATCACAGGATCTGGTGGGTGTTGATGTTCCACCTGAGCGATCGCCAACCATGATTGACGAATATCCAATCCTTGCTGCCGTCGCAGCGTGTGCGGAAGGGGATACCGTCATGCGGGGAATCGCCGAGTTGCGGGTCAAGGAATGCGATCGGATCGCAGCAATGGTTGAAGGACTGGAGCGGTGCGGTGTCAGGATCACCGAACATGAAGACGGGATGACGGTGCACGGACGGGGGGCCGGTTCGGTGTCCGGAGGTGCTGTCTGCCGGACATTTCATGATCACCGGATCGCAATGAGTTTCCTGTGTTTGGGACTGGCAGCCAAAGCACCGATTGGTGTGGATGATGCCCGACCGATCAGGACCAGTTTCCCCGGGTTCATCGGTCTGATGGAAAGCCTTGGAGCCGAGTTTGTTCAAGCGGGTCATGCAGAGGGCGGTGTCACGATTTGCGCGTGAAGGTCAGATAGAAACAGCGGGCGTTTCTGCCCAGGGCTTTTTCTTCATAACGTGTGACAGTGGAATCGTTCCATCGGGAATCCCAGTCTCCTGCGCTTCGTGCTGTCCATTGAAACTTCCCGTGAATCACGATCATCGCAAGAGTCTGGCGCACATAATCGGCACTATCGGTGGCAATGCGCAACTCGGCGCCCGGGGCCATGACCCGCGCGAGCGGATCAAGATATTCCCGGTTGACAAAGCGGCGCTTGTGGTGGCGGCGTTTGGGCCAGGGATCAGGAAACATCAGAAAGGTTCGGGTGATTGACCGGGTTGGCAGGATATCGAGGAGGTCCCGGATATCACCGGGATGGATTCGGATGTTGGCGAGACCGGCATCACGAATCTTTCCGACCGCGGATGCAACACCACGCATATAGGCCTCGCAGCCAATGAGACCAACATGCGGATTGTTGCGGGCATGATGAACCAGATGCTCGCCGTTGCCGAAGCCAATTTCAAGCCAGCAGCATGGGCTGCCCGGAAAAAGGCGGGCCGGATCCAGTCCATTGCCGTTCTCGCGGTCACAATGGACGGCGTTGGTGAGGTCGAGTGCTGCAAGATGATGTTCGAGATGGCTTCTGAGGCTGGGGCTGAGTGGCCGGCCGGAACGCTGGCCATGCAGACGACGGTCAAATCCGGTCTGACGAGGCACCATGCAGAGCAGCGGCGTTCAGGCGAGATCCCTGAGGCTGTCGATGAGGTTGCATGCCTCCCATGAGAAGGCATGTCCGGGACCGGGCACGCGGCCAAAATGCCCATAGGCGGCGGTGGGGAGATAGATCGGGTTGTTGAGGCACAGCGTCTCGCGGATGCTGCCCGGCGTCATGGGCATGACATCAAGGATGCGGGAGCGGATGGCTTCGGGATCAGCCCGGTGGGTGCCCCGCATGTCAATGGTGAGGGAGGTGGGTTCAGCAACACCGATCGCGTAGGAGACCTGGATGAGGCAACTCCCGGCCAGGCCGGCGGCCACAATATTCTTGGCGAGATACCGGGCGGCATAGGCTGCCGATCGATCCACTTTGGTGGGATCCTTGCCGGAGAATGCACCGCCCCCATGAGGCGCGGAGCCGCCGTAGGTATCGACGATGATCTTGCGTCCGGTCAGCCCGGCATCGGCCTGTGGACCCCCCCTGACAAATTCACCGGTTGGATTGATCAGCCAGTCCGTATCGTCTGTGAGATAGCGATCGATGACGGGGCTGACGACCGGCTGGATTATCTGCCGGACATCATCCGAACTCAGGCCGGCCTGGTGCTGGGATGAAACGACAATCCGGGTGATGGCGACAGGCTGATCATTGACATAGCGAAACGTGAGCTGGGTTTTGGCATCGGGTCCAAGTGGAGAGGAGGGATCCGCGTTGCGGGCAGCATCAAGAGATTCAAGGATGCGGTGGGCATAATGGATTGGCGCCGGCATCAGCTCATCGGTCTGGTCAACGGCAAAACCGAACATGAGTCCCTGGTCACCGGCTCCACCGGTATCAACGCCTTTCGCGATATCAGCGGACTGGCCAACAAGATGGTTTTCGACGGTGACCCTCTCCCAGTGGAACGCATCCTGCTCATAACCGATGTTCCTTATGCACTCACGAACGATCGATTCAATGTTGTCGACAACCGCTTGCGGCCCCCGGTATTCGCCGCCCACGGCCACCCAGTCGCTGGTGACCATCGTCTCACATCCAAGGCGGGCGTCCGGGTCGGCATCAAGAAATGCATCAAGGACGGAATCCGAAATCTGGTCGCAGATCTTGTCAGGATGCCCCCGGGAGACAGATTCAGATGTAAATTCATAGTTTCGGGTCATGATATGCTCCTCAACAGTTTGTCTTGGACAGGGATCGGTGTTTACCCACTCCTCATGCGCTCCCTGTTACGGACTCGCTGGAGTGTCTGCAAGAGAAGCAGGATGAGGAGTGTCATGTGCAGGGGTGTCTCGCCAAGCCGGGCATAGACGGTACTGCTGACTGGTGGGGGCAGAGCCGCATCAATGATTCCTGTCTCGCCGAGGGAGAGGTGTGCGGTAATGCGTCCGTGGCTGTCAACCAGTGCGCTGATCCCCGTGTTGGCGGCCCGCATGAGAGGGATGCCAAGCTCAATGCTGCGCATTCGGGAGTGGGTCAGATGTTGATAGGGGCCGCTATAGGTGCCGAACCAGGCATCATTGGTTATCTGGACGAGGGCGATGGGTCGGTGCTGCTGACGGACAAGGCCCGGAAAGATGGCTTCGTAACAAATGAGGACCCGGATGGGGCCGATGCCGGCCGTTGTCAGAAGCGTGG
>JAPOSK010000527.1 GCA_026709725.1 Paracoccaceae bacterium
CAAGTGAACGCACCGGGGATAACGCTGAGCTTGGCAGACAAGACGGCCCGCGACATTGATGGCGATAGCACGAACGCCCCTTCCTTGTGGGTTTCATCCAGATCCAGCAGGCCGCCCGGTGTGGGAAACCAGCGACTATGATGACCTGCCGAGGCGACGGGTGCCGGCATTGATCGGGTTGCGCATGTGCCGGATGCCGCTCTGGAGGGTGGCGGTGAGGAAACCGCTCGTGGTGCGGAACTGGCCGTGCTCGGGCGTGGTGAGGTCAACCTGACCGCCAATCCAGCGGAGAACGCGGTCGGGAAACTCCGAGACGAGGGCGAAACTGCGCTCGATGACGGCAAGCGAGGCGGTGACCTGCAGGGCGCCTGTGGCGATCAGACCGAAGATGCCAACCACCGGGGAGGCGTTCACGAGTGCGCTCATGGCGTAATACATGCCGGTATCGAGCAGTCCGGTCACGATGCGGAAGAGGATCATGCCGACAAGAAAACCGGCGATCATCAGTGGTGGCGTAAGCAGCAGGGCAAGGAGACACATCCAGCCCTGGCGGCCGGCCTCGCCGGAGATCCCCTCGCCATCGAGGCGCAGGTGGGCGAGGGCCCAGAGGCTTGCGCCGGCGACGGCCTCGACGACGATCAGGAAGTAGCGGGCCACCGCCAGAATCCAGAGAAAGAACGGCAACAGGGGAACGACAAAGGACAGGGTGAGACCCACTGCTGCAAGCGGTGCGGCGATGAGGAATGTGATGGTGGTGGCCAGTGACCCCGAAAGCACTGACACCGCCATCCCCCCGAAGATCAGCGTGGCGGCGATATCGAGATACCAGTTGCCCATGGTGACAATCCCGACAACCGGATCGTCGGCCCATTGCGAGGGTGACAGGGTCTCGATCATGGCCTGCACGCCCCGTGTGAAGTTTGTGCGCCACAGACGGGCCAGAAGACCGGAACTTGTCTCCGGTGCCGCCTGATCAAGAATCCCGGCAGGGATCGCGAAACCGTAAGCGGACAGACCGGCGGTTGTCTCGTCAAGATCCTCGAGCAGCGTGTCCCAGATCCGCCGTGTCTCCTCAAGGTGCAGATACTTGTCCGCGTCCACCCCGCCAAACAGGCGCCTGAGCCCGCCGGCCCCGTCTGCCTCGCCGACCACCGTCCGGTTCGGGGGTTTCGTCGCCTCGCTGCGATGGGTTGAGCCCCGGGCGCAAACGGTGGGCTTCATGATCCCCATGATCTCTGCATTCAGCCGGGCAATGGTCATGTACCAGTTGCCGGCCCCGATCCATCCCGTCCCCGAACAGGCCCCTGCATCCCGATCACAGCTGCGGCCGATGATGGACTGCTCGATGATCGCCCGGGCCCGGGCCTGGCTGTCGGATGCTCCCCCGGCGCGGGCCAGCAGATCCCTGTTGCCCGCTTCCAGCCGGGTGCGGGCTTCGTCAATGGCTGCGGCAATCCGGGGAGCGACGGGTGGCGGTGGACCGGACTTTTCGAGCACAACGGGCCACTGACGTTCGATGATGGCGTCCGCATTGCTGATCAGCGTGTTCAGGACAGACTCGTGGAGTCCATGAAAGCGGTCGACAAGGCCCGCGGTGCGGGCAATGCCGTCACGAGCGAGATGTGACGGCACCCTGGGCAGGAGATAGCTGCCGCAAATGCCATCGCGCCGCCCGTCCACCTGCGAAATCAGGGCATCGTTTGCAGGGTCCCGAACGAGCCGCACCCGCTGGTCACTTCCCGCTGCTGAAAACTGGAAATTGGCAATCGTCTGGCACAGCTGGTTGCGGTAAACGGTCTTGAAGATCTCGGCATCAAAATCCCGACCCTTCCCTGTCAGGGGAATCTCACCCGCAAGGATTTGTCTGGCCGCAAACCCCCAGACCTCTGTTGCGATCAGCGTTGATCCCCTGACCAGCCAGGCAATGCCAACCTGTGCTGTATTGTAGCCGCCAAATCCCGGTACCGGCATCAGCAGCGCCACAGCGAAGAGCACCCGCAAGGGTGCCCAGAGTGACGACCACCTCCGACCCAGCACGACACCTTCGTGCGCCGTCTGCAGGGTTGCAGCCACAATCGTGTAAAAGAACAGAACAGCACCCACCGTCATGACAAGGATGTTGTATGCACCGATGATGCCTGAAAAAATCGTTGGGGCAGCCGGGCCGCCCGCACCCGGAAACAGGGGTCCGAACAGCTGGTTCAGCAGAACGGTCGTGTAGTGGTCACCGGTTCCGCTACCGAAAAATCCATCCAGACCATGCGGCAACACCGGCTGATTCTGGGCCCATGCCTGACCTGCAAAAAGCAGACCGGTCAGCATGACGGATGCAGTCAAGGTCTTTTGCAGTGTGTTTTCCGTCCCCGCATGATCGTCCACAGGGTGGATTATGGACCCGTTTCATGAAACAGCCGCGGCCTGGCTCGCCCACAATCCATGCTCCCGGAGATTGTCTGTGGATAACCCGGCCCATGCTCCAGGGCCCCAGCCGTCGGATTGTGCCACGGGACGTGCCATCATCCCGGAAGCGCGGATCATGGTTCCGGACATCCCAACCCCTGATTTTGCCGAAGTCCGGCTGCCACCGTCTGTTGCCCGGATCGTCTCTTCACGCGTTGCCCCGATCACTCGCACCGGTCGCGTCACCAACACGCCCGTGTTCATGGATCAGTGATGAACCGGGAACAGCTGTGCGGTGTGATGACCCCATGCGGATCAGGTGATGGACTGATCGCGCAAACAGGCCTCAACGAGAGAAATATCGGAGGGGTTGTTCAGCTCCCAGAATGTCTGTCCTCGGGACTGCACAGGAACACAACCGATCCTGCGGCCGAATTCCAGAAAGCGGAGTTGCTCAAGCCCCTCGGTCAATTCGAGTGGTCCGGCCTGCTGGTCACTGTACCAGGACAGCGCCTCCACGGTATAGAGATAAACGCCGACATGATGGTAGACCGCGCTGGCCTCTGTTGTGAACGGTATGACTTCCTTGGAGAAATAGAGGGCGTGCTGGCGCGAGTCGAAGACGACCGTGGTCGCGCCTACACGGCCCGCACGACGGTCATTCATCAATGCTGCATGACCTTCCGCATCGCACTGAATGACCGGGGTCAGGAGATCGAACTGGCCAAATCCCCGGGCGGCTTTGACAAGATCTTCAATAAACCATGGCGGGGTGAGGGGCGCATCACCCTGCAGGTTCACAATGAAACCGTCTTTGATACCGAGAATCCTGACTGTTTCAGCACACCGTTCAGTCCCGTTTCTGCAATCGGGCGAGGTCAGAACCGATTCTCCACCAAAATTGGCAACCTCTGCGACAATTCGTTCGTCATCAGTGGCCACGACAACACGTGTGATCCCCGAGACCCGATTGGCGGCTTCCCAGCACCGGTGGATGAGAGTCTTGCAGGCACCGTCGGCACCTTTGAGCGGAACGAGTGCCTTGCCGGGAAAGCGCCTTGATCCGTAGCGCATTGGCAGGATGATTGTCACCGACATCAGGAAACAACCGCACCTTCGGCCAGAGCGATGAAGCCCGGGTTACGGAGTCCCGGCTTGCCATAAGTCAGTGGAGCGCCATCCGCCGTAAGCACAACCCCGCCGCTGGCCAGAAGAATGGCATGACCGGCTGCTGTATCCCATTCACTGGTCTCCATCCGGCGTGCATAGACATCGGCCTCACCTGCCACGAGCATGTTGAACTTCAGCGAGGAAGACGCCCTGGCATGACCTGAGAGTTTGTAGCCATCAAGCATATCAAGGTCTCTGGAACCCTGTTTGGCTGATCCTGATATAACGGCACGAAGGGCATTGGCATTGGCTTGTGGGCGCTTGAGGGGGGTGGAACGCTGCATGATCAATTCAGCAAGATTGTCGCTCCTGATTCCATAAACGTTCCGTGAAGCATCATTGTGGCAGAGAAACCCCACCGCCGGCGCATAGACAGCTCCCATGAGAAGTTTGCAGTTCTCAAGATAGGCGATATTGATCGTAAACTGCGGGTTGCCATTGGCAAAACCGTTTGTGCCATCAATCGGGTCAACCAGAAAGAAGGTGCCATCTTCGGGGGGTGCATGATTATCGCCTTCTTCACTGAGAACCGGAATGGCAGGATAGTGCCGTTGCAGGCCTGCCGTAATGATTCTGTCCACCTCAAGATCAGCTGAGGTCACGAGGCTGTTATCAGGTTTGCGATTCTGGACAAATTCCCTGGTCCGGAAGGATTCGAGTGCCCTGTATCCGGATATCAATACGAGCGACACCATCGTGTCATGGAGGGCGGCATGGTTCATGTATTCTTTCCTGCAATCATGTCGGGTCGGCATAGGGGAATTCCCGGTCCCTGTCCATGATCGGGGCTCCCCCGGTCACATATCCGTTGCCTGCATCAACCCCATATCCGATCATGACCACCCGGGAGACTTCCCAAATCCGTTCTCCTGACCTGCAGGCAAGCATCCAGACGGATTCTGTTTCCCGCGATTGCCTCAGATTGGTTCGGTTAAGGTCAGCACAGCATCCAGAAAAGCATTAAAACTGCGCGAGCGGTTTTGCAGGGGCGACATATGCTGGGCAACTTCAGCAGATGACTGAACCTTTGAATAAGTCCTGTGATGGTTCCTGAGCAACTGTGATGGATGCGGGATTGCATCCGGATCGCGTGCAGCCCTGCGGATAGGATGCGACGCTGGCCCGAGTGCTTCTTCCAGTGCTGTCAAATCGCCCAGCATCCAGGCCTCAAGTTCCTCACAAACGATCCGAACCCTGCTTTGCGTTTCCCGCCCGGTCCCACAGACCCTGTCCATGAGGAGTTGTTTCCTGTCTCGACAGTTTCCGCGGTCATTGTCCCGCATGACAATGAAGCGCGTGTTCGGGTTGCGCCAGACCTTGAGCTTCCGCGGAATTGAAGTCTGCAGGTCACCTCAACCCTGATGGGGGACAGCAAGATGATTCCAGTCCTCTGGCAACAGCTTCGGCAGCAAGACATCCGGAAAGACCTGCATTGACTGCTCTTCGACCATCACAACCGGCTCTGACATCAGCAAGGCGGGCCTGATATCAGCAGGGATCAATGTTGCCGAATAGCCTCTGGCGCCAGAGCCATCCAGGCTTGTCGCCCTCATTGATGAGGTCCTGAAGCTGCGGGTCGTCAGATGCACGACGAATCTTCGTGAATCCCTCACTTTTCCGCAGGAAGTAGATTGAGTTCAACTCCACTTCATTCAGGAAGTCGGGGGAGTGTGTTGTCACAAATACCTGGCCCTTGTCTTTTCGGCGGCTGGCATACTGCGAGAACTGCTCGGAAAGAATCACCAGCAAGGTTGGATAGAGATGGTTCTCCGGCTCTTCGATGCACAGCAAGGGATGCGGGTCCGGGTCATGCAGAAGCGCGAGATAGGCGAACATCTTGATTGTTCCGTCGGAAACCACTCTTGCAATGAAGTCCCGCTCGAAAGCTTTGTCACGAAAGCGAAGGGCGACACGCCCGTCTCCCATGTCTGCAGTCAGAACTTCGGCAACTCCGGGCACGAAGCGGATCATTTGGTGAACAATGAGTTTGGAAAATATCCGCGTGCTCTTCCCGCAAGTACTGAGCGTAAAGCGCAATGTTGCTGCCCCGTTCATCCAAATGCTCCGCGATGCCTGCATCGGGCTCGACTCTGGCATCTTCTATGTGAAAATCACTAACGACCCAGTTTTCTATCAACTCCCGAAGCTGGCTTGCCACATCAAATCGACGAAATTGTCCAAGGCCCTTCAGTGCGAGAATGTAGGGCGCGTCAAGATCCTGTTCCTCCCGGTTCAGCCTTGTCAGCGGAACACCGGGATCAAATGCATCGAAAGTCTCAGGGAGAGCCTCGCCTTTTCCATTCCGAAATCGAATGAAGTGGTAGGGTGCTCCCCCGGCCCCGCGCTTGAAACGCAGACTTTCCTCGGCGACTGCAATGCGGCGGTTTTCTTCAACAATCCGGAGGTGATAGGTCACCAATCGCTGTCGCCGGATCGCTTCAATGCCCATTCGGACCTGAAGCTCTATCTCAATTGCCTCGTCCTCATGCCCCCGCGATACAACCTGAGCGAATCCTCCACGCTTCCGCAGGGCAACGCGGACATCGTTCTTCAGGCAGTCCTTCAGAAAATCAAAAACCCCGATGAATGTTGACTTGCCGGTCCCGTTCGCACCGACCATCACGGCGAATCCGGGAATGTCTTTCATGGAGACATCCCGTAGTGCCTTGAAGTTTTTCACCCTGATTGCAACGACACGCACTGGTTCATCTCCCGGGTCCAATTTTGCCCGTTTACCCCTCGCTACCTGAGAGTGATGGTCGTCAAGCACCTGGAAGATAGCGGTTTACGAAGTTGTTGCCACGGATTTTGCTGGAGCCATGGAATCAATACCGGGGACCTTGGATACGCTTGTGGACATCTGCTCCTGAAGCAACAATGATTGACTGATTTGTGCACGACCCTCCGCAACTGTGTGACATGACCATCAATCGGCAAGCACATGGCAATGGTCTCCGGGACTGCTGAAGCTGCAGAGCGTGAAAATCTACGCTGTGCCCTTGCGGCGACCGGAGTGCGAGCGGTCAGAATGAAACAGGCTGTCAAAGCCGATCCTGAGCGAAGGACAGCCGCCCTCTCGCCACCCACACCACCAGACAACGACGGCTCCAGTTCCCAGGGCAATGAGGCCACATCTGCTCAATCAGCCTCTGCATGAACATCTCCCGGTCATCACCAATCCCAGAACATGCCAACGCAAAAGGTCAATGCGGGGGTGATGCCGCCGGCATGAAAAGATGTGGACACCAACTGATCCAGAGCCAGGAGATGGTCTCTGAGAGACCTGCACCGGATCTGCCAATCGCGCATATATACCCCGATCACATTCATGCAAGACTGTTCCGCACTATGCAGATCGGTCTGGACATCATGTTCCCGGATGACCGGCATCTGGTCCGGCATCCGGGCACGGCTGCAGCTGCCGTGCCGATACCAATATTCCGATGCGGGGTGTGACGATGGCAAACCCGGGTCGGAACCCGGGAGGACAGGCCGCGTACCGGCACGGGCGGGGTCGGCAGGGTCATCGACGTCCTTCGCTCCCGTCTCCGCAAGCAGAAGGAGAGCCGTCCGGCCCATGACGCGATCCGGTCCGTCATCGGCCCCATGATCACTGCTCCGGGCCACAACACCCGTGCCCGCATGGGTCCAGATGGCGGCGGCAGGGCGACCGCCAGTGGCTGTTCCCAGGCCAGTGACAACGGTCTGCGCGTAGCGTAGGTGGCCTGATTCGGTCGAATCGTGTCAGGAGCCGGGGATCGTCAGGAGATGTCAGCCATGGGAGAATCACTCCCACCCTGCACTCAACAATGCTTGCCGTGAACCAGCATAAATCGTATGGGGGCGGTGGCTGGTCTGGCACTCTCCTCCGAGCCGATAAAGAGTTCATTCAATGACGCAATTATGAACATGGAAGTCGACCACAACAAACCCTGGGCTGTTGGTGATCTCATCGATCTTGAGGAGAAAGGTTCGCTTCGTGTCAACCATGAATATCAGCGCGGCTTACGCTGGACTGTTTCACAAAAGCAAATGTTCATTGACTCGATTTTCAGAGGGTATTCGATACCGGCATTCTATTTTCATAAAACTGTCGCCGCCAAATCGAAAAACACCTTCTATGACATTGTGGACGGACAGCAGAGGATAGACGCAATCAGGAGTTTTAGCGAAGGTGCTTTTGAGTTGCGCGATCCTACGGACAATTCAGGATTAAAATTTCCGAATTTTATGAAGGGCGACCCGTGTCCATGGGGCGGCAAACGTTTTGTCGAGCTTTCGGAGCATCATCGGAACCAATTAAAATCCCATCCAATTGTCGTATATGAAATAAAAACCGATAATGAGAATTCCATAAGAGATCTGTTCATTCGTCTGCAAGGAGGCACTCCACTCACGCCTCAAGACAAAAGGGATTCATGGCCGGGAAACTTTACCGAATTTGTGTTGAGAGTTGGCGGAAAAAGCACTGTGGATAAGTGGTATGGGTGTCCCTTGTTCACTGAAATTGCCAAAGTAAGTTCTGAAAGCAAGCGTAGACAACTAGTTGCGCAAATTTTTATGCTTCACTGGGTCATGCAGACAGAAAACAAATTCTGTGACATAAAATCTGCAAATATTGATGAATTTTATCATTCTCAGGTAGGTTTTGATGAGAATTCAAAGGAAGCCAAGGCCTTTTTGAGAGTTTGCAAGAAACTTCACGGCGCATTTGAAGGCAAACCGAAACTGGTCGGACACTATTTGATACATCTATTCCTTTTTGTGAGCCAATTATTGGAGGAGTACGCCAGTGGATGGGAAAATCAATTGGCCGCAAAATGGCATGATTTTGAATCGCGTAGGCAGCAGGCTGCCAATGATATAAAAGAGAATAAGGAGGAAGGGGAGTTTGATCGATATTATTATCGATACGGTCGGCATACACAGACACAATCAGATAGCGCAGCTACAATTCGGCTAAGACACGCGTTTTTTGTCGAGGAAGTGCTGGAACTGCTTGCTCCCGTAAAACTGGATCAGAAACGGTGTTTTTCGAGTCTTGAGCGCCAAACGGTTTTCTTTCGGGATAGGGAGCTGTGTCAATGGTCTCGAATGGAAGGAATTGAGAGACGAGTTCCTTGGGATGAAATGGAAATTCATCATGTCGTCCCATATGCAGAAGGTGGTAAGTCTGATATACGCAATGCCGCCACGGTCCATCGGGCGCATCACCCCAGGAGCAAGCAGGATGTAGCTGAATTTGGCGATTGGTGGCGACAAAACAATCCCGACATAGACATAAAACCCAGCCCTGTCGTACCCAAGAACACGCCCGTGCCACCAGACGGAACAAGGATAAAAAAACATCTTGGTGAATATCAGGACAGAAAAATAGTTCTGACTGAATGTTCTGACAAAACCAGAATTTGTTCCAGTTTGTCAGATGCATCAAAGAAGGTGACAGGAACTTCGAGAAATGGATGGCGTGATTGGCACCTTTTGCTTCCAGGTCAAGATCAATGGATGCTTGCTGATGATTGGCGCAGAACGCAATCTTCCGTCTGATCAATCAAGGAGCTTCAGGATGCCTACCGCTCCTGCATTCCGGCGCAGTCCGGTCAACCTGGAGTTGATCCGTGAACGCGTTTTCCGTGTCACTGCCTGTCAGCGGTGATGGCCGCTATGCGACCCCGATGAACGCAATTCTGTTGAAACATGTGGGAACTTGACGTCAGGGTTGAGTTATGCCGGTCAAACTGAGGGACAGTTAGCATGACCCATCAACGCCTTCCCATCGGCATCCAGGACTTCGCGACCATCCGGAGCGGGGACTTCTACTACGTCGACAAGACGCCGCTCATCCGGCAGCTGGTGGACGGGGGACGCCATTACTTCCTCTCCCGCCCGCGGCGGTTCGGCAAGAGTCTGCTTGTAGACACGATCAAGGCCCTGTTTGAGGGGCAGG
>JAPOSK010000531.1:0-8471 GCA_026709725.1 Paracoccaceae bacterium
CAGATGGTCTATGTCATTGATTATATGAAATAAATTATGATAATTGTTACTTAAGGTATATAATCCCCCTTGCAAGGAAGTCATCCGGTGCCCCGCGTCCGATGGCATCCCACTCCTGCCTGTCTAGGGACCGGCCCGTGGCCTCGATGGTATCAAACAGGGTGTCGGCGGAATCGAGAACGCCCAGAGTCTCCAGGATTGTGGCCAGGGCCCACGTGTTCATCACGCGCACATACGGCCCGAAGTTCATCCGCGTCACCGCCTTGTCCTCAAAGAGGACAAGGCCCGTCTCTTCGGCGGTCAGGCGTCCCTGCAGGGCCGTGGCCATCTCGAGGATGGCCACCTCCCCGGCATGGCGGCGTTTGTGGCGGTGGGCCGCCCGACGCTGGGCCGGTGACAGGAGCCGCTGCAGGTCATGGAGTTCGCGCAGGACATCGCCGATGCTGGTGGGCACGATCTGGATCCGGTTGCTGCTTTGGGCCAGCCACGCCTCCAGACGCGTCCGGTCGGGTGCCGCGGGAGGACCGTGCAGGAGTTCCATGGCGACCGCATCGGCAATCAGGATCGGGCTGTTGAAGCGGTCGATGAGGTCAAGACGGTCGGCCCGGGCCAGCGAGATCAGGGGACCGGTGTCAGGAATGACAACCGTGATCATGGGCGGGAGGGGGTGTCCGGCGGTGCCGGGCGGAGGGCGGCCCGCACGAGCGGCAGACAGGTCGCGACTTGCCGGGCGATCTCGGCCTCCTGCCCGCGTCCACGCGGCAGGGGCCAATCATGCCGGGCCAGCGCATCCAGCAGATCGGCAAACCCCCGTCCCCCGATCGCCTGGATGGCTTCCGCGCACCCGATCGTCCCCCGGGAATAGGCCTCAAGGGCCCGGGCCGGTGTGTATACCGCGGCGGGTGGTCGGGTGGTGGTGAGCAGGGGCCGTGGTGCGGTCATCGCGTCTCTCCTTGGGCGGGCGGTCATCCGGGTGATACCGCGTCACCCCGTGCTTGGCAAGGGGTGGGTGGCACCGGACTCGGGACTCCGGAATCCCGAGTCCGGTCAGATCACCGGGGCGGCAGGAGGAAACGGTCGCCCACGGTGACGGACTCGCCCGCCTTGAGGCCATTGAGCCGGACCATCTTCGGCCTGCGGGCCCGGTCCCCGAGATGGCGCAGGGCCAGATCGGAGAAGCGGGTGTCGGCGGGCATCACCGTTGTGTGCCATGCGGGCGTCCGGCCCAATATGGGCGGTCATTTGTTTCAATGGGATCACATCACAGCAATGTGAGGAATATGATTGAGCCCGGCTGACGGAAAGGAACAGGCGGCAATGAAACGTCGTCAGGTCTCGGAAGGACCCGGTGCCATGCCAATGGGACCCTTCCAGTGGGGCCGGCCTCAGGAGGCGGATCCGTATCCTCATGATAATGAACCCCTCAATCCATCATCACCTTGGAACCATCATCATCTTGGGGGACGACGGGCACCCGGTCCAGAATCCGGGTGCGGCTGCCCCTGCCGCCCTGATCCCGGGAGTCCGGTGAGGGCGGCGATACCGGCAAGGCGTGGGCTGAGACCGGGAGGAGAGACTGCGCATCGGGACGGGCGGGGCAGCGAGGGATGCCGGAGCACCCCATTGTGCACATGCCCATTGCGAGCGGCCCGGGCCAACGACAACCGGCTCCGCCCGGCGCGGGCCGCCTGCACTGGTCGAATCGTGTCGGGAGCCGGGGAGCGTCGGGAGATGTCGGCAAAGTCAGCCATGAGAGAGTCACTCCCCCCGGATTTCCAAAGGCTGATTCCGACTCCCGGAAGGAGATCTGAACATCAGATTCCAATGTCGCGGGAAATCGCGAATTGCTGTTGTTTATCGTGGACAGCTGGCATAGAGGCACGGGAGAAGAACATCGGAAGTCAGAGGTCGCAGCGAGACAGATATGGCTGATATCACCGCAGGTCATGAGACGGAGCATGAAAAAATGGGCTTCTTTGCCCGCTGGTTCATGTCGACAAATCACAAGGATATTGGAATCCTTTACATTTTTACGGCAGCATTTGTCGGCTTCATCTCCATCATCTTTACCGTCTACATGCGGATGGAGCTCTATGAACCCGGTGTCCAGTACATGTGTCTTGAGTGTGCAAGTCTGCTCGCGGCGGCGGTTGAGGACTGCACACCGAACGGACATCTCTGGAATGTCCTGATTACCGGTCATGGCATCCTCATGATGTTCTTCGTGGTCATTCCGGCCCTCTTTGGGGGCTTTGGAAACTACTTCATGCCCCTGATGATCGGCGCCCCCGATATGGCCTTTCCGCGTCTGAACAACCTGAGCTACTGGATGTTTGTTGCCGGCAGCGCTCTTGCCATCGCCTCTGTCATTGCACCGGGAGGTTCCGGACAGACCGGAACCGGCGTCGGCTGGGTCCTCTATGCACCACTCTCGACACGTGAAGGCGGCATGTCCATGGATCTGGCTATCTTTGCCGTGCATGTCTCGGGGGCATCATCGATCCTGGGCGCGATCAACATGATCACGACCTTTCTGAACATGCGTGCGCCGGGAATGACTCTTCACAAGACACCACTCTTTGCGTGGTCGATCTTCGTAACAGGCTGGCTTATCCTGCTCTCCCTGCCCGTCCTTGCCGGTGCCATCACGATGCTGCTCACCGACAGAAACTTCGGCACGACATTCTTTGATGCGGCTGGGGGCGGCGATCCGGTCCTCTATCAGCACCTGCTCTGGTTTTTTGGGCATCCAGAGGTCTACATCATAATCGTTCCCGGTTTCGGGATCATCTCACATGTCATCTCGACCTTCTCGCGCAAGCCCATCTTTGGCTATCTGCCAATGGTTTATGCAATGGTCGCAATCGGTGCTCTTGGCTTCGTCGTCTGGGCGCACCACATGTACACAGTCGGAATGAGCATTACCCAGCAATCCTACTTCATGCTGGCCACCATGGTGATTGCTGTGCCCACCGGGATCAAGATTTTTTCCTGGATCGCAACGATGTGGGGTGGCTCGATCTCCTTCAAGACCCCCATGCTCTGGGCCTTCGGTTTCCTTTTCCTGTTCACAGTTGGCGGTGTCACGGGGATCATCCTCAGCCAGGCCGGTGTTGATCGTGCCTATCATGACACCTATTACGTGGTCGCACACTTCCACTATGTGATGTCACTGGGTGCCGTCTTCTGCATCTTTGCCGGCATCTATTACTGGATTGGCAAAATGTCCGGTCGACAGTACCCCGAGTGGGCGGGCAAGCTGCACTTCTGGGCAATGTTCATCGGGTCGAACCTGACCTTCTTCCCCCAGCACTTCCTTGGCCGTCAGGGGATGCCGCGCCGCTACATCGACTACCCGGAGGCCTATGCTTTCTGGAATGAGATCTCTTCACTGGGCGCCTTTCTGTCGTTTGCTTCGTTTATCTTCTTCATTGGTCTGGTCTTCTATACACTGGCCTTCGGCAAGCGGGTTGAAGATCCGGCCTACTGGGGTGAACACGCCGATACGCTTGAATGGCGACTTCCCAATCCACCACCAGCGCACACATTTGAGAGTCCGCCCAAGCGTGAGGATTGGGATCGGATGCCGGTCCATCACTGATCGGGGATCCATTATCGATCGGGATCATGGCCGTTGCCGGGCACGGGGGCGGTTGACCGGGACCCGGACCGGTCCCTGATGCATGACTGCTGAATGTCTGACCGGTGGGCGGCGGTCGTTCAGGGTCGCGGGATTTGATGGCTGATCAGCCGGCCTGGGTCTCCGAGTCCCGGCAGAGTTTGCTGACGACCAGCTGCCCGATTGTGTCATAGGCGATCTGATTGGGATAGCGATCCCTCAGGGCGTGGATCACCCGACCCTTGTCCCGAATTCCTGAAGCTTTTATGCGCGCAATCACGCGATCAACGGCTTCGCTGACTTCCGCCGGTGTAAGCAACTGCGGCAACAGCGAATCAATCAGTGCGATCTCCTTGCGTTCGCGTGCAGCAAGATCGATATGCCCCTGCTCGTCAAAACGACTGGAACTGCGCTCACGCTGCATTTTCATGTCAGCCAGCAAGGCAATGATGTCCTGATCGTCCACGCCTTCACTGCCATGCGACTGTGCCACGCTGTCCCGATCGACAATCGCTGCATTGATCAGTTTCAGGAGGGCACGGCACTCCCTGTCCTGGGTGGACTCGGCGGATTTGAGCAGCTCTGCGATTTTTGCACGAATTGGTGTCGTCATGAAATCAGCTTTCGGCCGGTGCGTGCGATCAGCAGTTGTCTCAGGGCCTGTCGGCCCGACCGATCATGCAGGATCGTGGCTCAATTGCGGGACTGATCCACCAGTTTCCCTTCAGTGATCCAGGGCATCATCTCACGCAGCCGGCGGCCAACATCCTCAATCTGGTGGGCATCATTACGCCGCCGTATGGCCTTGAATGATGGTTGCCCGATCTGGCATTCCCGCATCCACTCGCTGGTGAACCGGCCAGTCTGGATATCGGCGAGAATGGCGCGCATTCGCTGCTTGGTTTCCTCGTAGGGCAAAACACGGGGTCCGGAGACATATTCACCGAACTCGGCAGTGTTCGAGATGGAATAATTCATATTGGCAATGCCGCCCTCGTAGATCAGGTCAACAATAAGCTTGACCTCATGGAGGCATTCAAAATAAGCCATTTCCGGCGCATACCCTGCCTCGACAAGGGTCTCGAAGCCGCAGCGGATCAACTCCACCAGACCCCCGCAGAGAACAGCCTGTTCCCCGAAGAGATCGGTCTCGCACTCTTCCTGGAAGTCGGTCTCGATGATCCCGGATCGGCCACCGCCGATTGCGGAGCAATATGAAAGGGCCAGCTCAAGGGCTGTGCCGGTGGCATCATTGTTCACGGCCACAAGACATGGCACCCCGCCCCCCTTGAGGAACTCCCCGCGAACAGTATGACCGGGGCCCTTGGGGGCAATCATGACAACATCCACACCCGGTTTTGGATCAATGAGATTGAAATGAATGTTCAACCCGTGAGCAAAGGCCACGGCGGCACCCTCCCTGAGATTGTCGTGGACATGCTCCTGATAGGTGGATGCCTGCAGTTCGTCGGGCATGGTAAACATGATCAGGTCACACCAGGCGGCGGCGGCGGCCACATCCATGACGCCAAGTCCCTCAGCTTCCGCCTTCGCGCGCGAAGGCGAGGACGCTCGCAGGGCAACGGTGATGTGCTGCGCACCGGAATCGCGCAGATTGAGAGCATGGGCATGTCCCTGTGAACCATAGCCCAGAATGGCGATTTTTTTGTCTTTGATCAGATTGACATCGCAATCCCTGTCATAATACACGCGCATTATCGGGCACCTTTCTTCCACATAAGTCAAATCCGTCCATGGTCGGGGTGATCGCTATTACGCCAGAACCAGCAGAATTCAATCAGTGTCCTTCAGGTCAATCCGGCAGGTCATTGACCTGATCAGGCGTGACCTCCCATCGCTGCAACCAGAAGACCCTGCAGCGGCCTTGACTTCCCGACAGTCCGAAGCGCACCCTGGCGCAGTGCCCGCGTAATGGGCGTGCGTGCGATGGAAAGCCGATTGAGCAGTTCGACTCCCTGCAAACGCATCAGAACCGGCAGCGCACGTTGCCGGACATAGGCATTCAGGATCTCAGCCGCGCCTGGATCATCTGCATTTTCGAGACATCGCATAAGCGCGGCGATATCGCCGACGCTTGTATTGAATCCCTGGGCACCGATCGGTGGCATGACATGCGCAGCCTCGGCAATCAAGACGACTCTCTCCGACTGGCAGCGTTTTGCGGTCTGGGTCATGATCGGCCAGGCCGTCAGGGACGAGTTCACTGTCAGGTCACCAAGAACGCCGGAAGAACGCGCAGTGGCAGCAGCGTTCAATGCAGCCCGATCCATTTCCCTCAACCGTCGAATCGACTGCCCGGTGGCCATCCAGACGACAGAACTTGTCCTGTCAGAATATCCAGGCATAGGTATCATGGTGAAGGGTCCCTCTCGGCAATGAATTTCCGTTGTCTTGCCCCTGTGGGCATGAGAATGGTCAACGATGAACGTCAGGGCGGCCTGATCAGACATGCGGACGGAGACCCCGATGGCACAAAGCCTGCGGATCGTGGAATTGCGGCCATCGGCACCGATAACCAAACGGGTTTCATATTGATCCGCATTGGCAAGCCGGACACGGGCACTCCCTGACCGCGTGACAAGACCCGAGGTGTCGGTATCGGTGATAATTCTGACATTGGTCAGATCATTCACATGATCACGCAGGCATGCGAGCAGGGCCTTGTGCTGCACAATGGAACCAAAGTCACCAAAACCAAAATCCTCAGCCATGAAGTCGGCATGCGGTGACTCCAGCGTATCAGCCCTGCCCATCTCGGCAATCATCGCACCCCTCAGTGGAAGTGCATTGGGGGCCAGTCTGTCCCACAAGCCAAGTGTTTTGAAATAGGCGGTGGTCGACGGCAGCAATGCCGTCACCCGGTTATCTTCCCAATCGGGCGGCACAGGGGCAATCCTGCCCGTGCAGCACACAACCTCATGGTTCTTCGCGGCAAGCGCGATCGCCATAACGAGACCGGATGCCCCACCACCGGAAATAAAGACATCGCAGGAATGGGAGGAATTGGCCATGATGCGGAGAGATTGCGGGGGGGTCAGGCTGCCGTCTCGATGTCCTCATACGCGTTCCGCTTCACCGACTGACAGATCACCTCTGAGATGGACCTGATTTCATCGGTATCATTGCCTTCCACCATGACCCTGATCAGGGGTTCGGTGCCGGATTGCCTGACCAGAACCCGCCCCCGTCTGCCAAGCTTATTGGCCATATCCGCAATACATGCCTTGACTGATGGGCTTGCCAGCGCAACGGCGCCCGCCTCCACATGCAGGTTCCTCACAATCTGTGGTACAGGTTCGAACTGGTCGGCGATTTCGCTGGCCCTGCCTCCTGTTTCAACCATGACCCGGATGAACTGCAGGGCGGCAATGAGCCCGTCTCCTGTCGTCGAATGCTCGGCCATAATGATATGACCGGACTGTTCACCCCCGAGCACATAGCCGTGCTCCTGCATCATTTCCACGATATGCCTGTCACCGACAGATGTCCTCAGGGTTTTGATGCCATGATCATTCAGCATGCGCTCAAGACCAAGATTCGACATAACAGTCATGACAACCGTATTGTCGGTCAATTCATCTGCTTCCGCCATGTGCTTGGCGAGCAGGGCAAGAATCTGATCCCCGCAGGCCACCCTGCCGGTCTCATCAATAATCAGGACCCGGTCAGCATCCCCATCAAGACAAATTCCGATATCAGCCCGTGTTTCTTTGACCCGATCAATTGCTGCCTGCGGATCGGTCGATCCACAGTTTTCGTTGATGTTGTAGCCATCCGGTTCGACACCAACAGGGATGACATCGGCACCCAGCTCCCAGAGCACATCGGGTGCCACCCGGTAGCCGGCTCCATTGGCGCAATCGACCACAATACGCAGCCCATCCATACGCAAATGTCGTGGCAGTGTCGTCTTGGCATACTCGACATAGCGACTTTGACCACCACTGACCCGCATCGCCCGACCAATCGCCCTTGGTGGCACAAGTTCGGGTCCCTTGCGCAGGAGAGTCTCAATCTCGGCTTCTGTCCTGCGAGTCAGCTTATAGCCATCAGGGCCAAAAAACTTGATGCCATTGTCATTGTGCGGATTGTGAGATGCTGTGATCATGACACCAAGATCTGCCCGCATCGAGCGGGTGAGCAGACCCACCGCGGGCGTCGGCACCGGACCAAGCAGATGCACATTCATGCCAGTTGCCGTCAACCCGGCCGTCAGGGCATTCTCAATCATGTAGCATGAACGACGGGTGTCCTTGCCGATCACCACGCGATGCTTGTTGGCGTCATCCCGATGGAACCGGTTGCCGGCTGCCATTCCAATGCGCAACGCACACTCAGCCGTCATGGGGTGGGAATTGGCCGTACCCCGAATGCCGTCAGTACCGAAGTAGGATTCTGTCATCAACTGCCCCTGCCAGACCGTCACTCATTTTTGCCAATGGCATGGCTTCAGTGCAAGTCATGCGAAATGAACGTGTCTGAATTTCTGTTTCATTTCTGTTCAGATCGACACAGGCAACGCCCCATCAGGACATTGCCGCCCGGGCCTCTGCCGGTTTGCATACCGGATGCAGGCAGGTTCGGGCGTTCGGTCCCTGTCACGGTCAGATCTTGTAGAAAATATGGCTGCCGATACGGGTCGTCCGTTTGCTGCTGTCGGCCCAGTCCGGCCTGACATTCACCGTGTGGTAGTGTGTGGCGCCCTTTGTCTTGTCAACTCTGTTACCGCTGGCCAGAATCTCAGAGGAAAGTCTTCCGATCTCGTAATAAACCAGCCTATTCGGGATGGTCCGGCGCTAGCGCTTCGGGCCACTGCGGATTATGCTACATA
>JAPOSK010000531.1:8481-9483 GCA_026709725.1 Paracoccaceae bacterium
AAGATAGGTGAACTGGCACTGGTATCTGTTGCTTCCACCCTGGTGCGTGACACCACAAATCGTATCGGGGAATTGCCGTGATGCCTTGCGGTTGAGAACGACATCTGCCACCGCCCTTTGCCCATTGATTGATTCACCACGGGCCTCGAAATACAGCGTATAGGTCAGGCATTCGAGGTCTGCGGCTGGTCGCTGCGGGACATCATCAAACCCCTCCAGGATATCCATGACCTGCACAGCATTCGGATTGCGATCCATTCGCGTGTAATCCCATTCTTCCTGCAAGGAATCCATGGCCAGTTCATTGATGGCTGCATCGCTCTCATGCAACGGAGCGGGACTGTCGGTATCGCCCCTGTGGTATGCATGAAGCGCCTTTCCTGTATCCGTATCCCAGGGGCGCAGTCGAACCTCGGACCAATCCATGACTTCAAGTGCAAGTTTTGGATCAATTGCCTCATGAATGGGCAGCAACGCCGGATCAACCAACGACGATCGATTGTTGTTGTCACCCGCCATTGACGCCGCACCGATCATGATCAGGACGGCAACAAGTGTTGGCAGCAGTGCCTGACACAGTCTTACCACGATATCATTTCCCCAAAATGTTCCTGAGTGCATATTGAGATCATGCACAAAGAAATCCCCTTTTCCCTGGGAAGGCCCCGATACACAGGTTGCATGGTTTTGTCAAAATCACCCTGCCAATACCAGTCCAATCAATTGATTTTACAAGAGTTCAATAGGCCGTTTGTGGGATCAGAACCCTCCGCAAGACCCCATCATCAGCACCATGATGGGCAGGCTGCTCACAGCAATCCATGACGGATTGCTGCCGGTGTGATCAAAAAACCAAGAATTGCGAAGGGCGGGGGCAGCAATTGCAGATTCAGTCAATTCCGGTGTGAACACAATCCCCATCCGCGACACCCCCAAGGACATGGCATGCCATGATCACAAGTCCTTCAATTCCAGCGAAGGATTCAGCAGAATGAGCAAACG
>JAPOSK010000319.1 GCA_026709725.1 Paracoccaceae bacterium
GGGTGTCGGCTATTTTCGTATCCTGCGCTCAATCGTGATTCCGCTCCTGATGCCCGGCATTGCCTCAACGGGGATCATCTGTCTGATCCTTGCCTACAACGAGTTCCTCTTCGCTTCCTTCCTCGCCCGCAGTCAGGATACACAAACAGTCCCGATCGGCCTTTCCCTCTTTCAGGGAGATCGGCAGCTGCGTTATGGGCAGATGGCAGTGGCATCCCTGGCGGCCATGATTCCGGTGTACCTGCTGGCATTGTTCTTTCAGCGCGGTCTGGTCAGGGGTCTGACGACAGGCATCGGCAGATAGACCGGAAAGGAGCCGAAATATGGCCAGCCTCCAATTGAACGGTGTCACCAAAAAGTTCGGGAGCGAGACGGTCGTTCACGGGATTGACCTTGCCGTTGCCGACCATGAATTTGTTGTCATTGTCGGCCCTTCCGGCTGTGGAAAATCAACGCTGCTGCGCATGATCGCCGGTCTTGAGACGACAGACAGGGGATCAATCCATATCGATGAGAAAGACGTCACAGATCTTGCACCTGTGGATCGCAATGTGGTCATGGTCTTTCAATCCTACGCACTCTACCCCCATATGACGGTGGAAGAGAACATGAGTTTTGGTTTGCGGGCCAATGGCGTTGCCAGGGAGATCATCCGTGAACGTGTTGAGGCGGCAGCCCGCAGCCTGCATCTTGAGGGTTTGATGAAACGGAAGCCGGCGGCTCTCTCCGGTGGGCAGCGACAGCGCGTGGCCATTGGGCGTGCCATTGTCCGCAACCCCAGGATTTTTCTCTTTGATGAGCCTCTTTCAAATCTGGATGCGGACTTGCGCGTTCATATGCGCGTTGAAATTTCCCGCCTGCACAAGCGTCTCCGGGCCACCATGATCTATGTCACACACGACCAGGTTGAGGCCATGACTCTCGCTGACCGGATCGTTGTGCTGAATGGGGGTCGTGTGGAACAGGTCGGCACGCCAATGGATCTCTATGATGATCCTGACAACCGGTTTGTTGCCGGTTTCATCGGCTCTCCCGGGATGAACTTCATCCCGGCCAGGGTTACCGCAATTGAAGCGGGATCAACATCTGTGCGCCCGCATGGATCCGATACACCGATCATGACCGCGGCACAGGGTGATGGTCTGGAGATCGGACAGGATGTCACTCTTGGCATCAGACCGGAACATGTCCTCTATGAAGAGGGGCGGGGATCTCCCCTCACCCTCGACTGTGAAGTGACCGAACAGCTGGGCGAAATCACATACATCCACGCACAGACCGCGGGTGACTGCAAGATGATCGTCGAACGCCGCGGCGATCGCTCAATCAGGGACAACGACCGTTTGCCGGTCTTCATCCCCCGGGACAAGGCCCTGCTCTTCGATGCAGGCGGGCGGCGTTGCCGCTGAACCCTCACGGTCCGGATTCTGAAACACCGGCCTCACCAAATGTCGCCATCCCGTCGTGGCACGCCATAGCGGATTTCAGGATCTGGGCGGCGACCGCCGCTCCGCTCCCCTCGCCAAGCCGCATCGCCAGATCAAGCAGGGGATTGAGTTTCAGGCGGTCAAGCAGGCGCCGATGGGCTTGCTCGGATGAAAGGTGGCCCGCGACAGTGTGATCAAGCATGTCCTCGGCACAGCAGTAGAGGACCGCGGCGGCGGCAGTGACAATATACCCGTCCAGAACCACAGGCAGTGAAGCATGGCGGGCAGCACAGAGAGCGCCTGACAGCGCAGCGACTTCCCGCCCGCCGAGGCATTGCAGAACGCCAAGCGGATCAGTGAGAGATGATTCGTTGCATTGCAGGGCCGCTTCCAGAAGGGTGCGCTTGCGGTCAAGACCGCCCTGATCGACACCCGTGCCCTGTCCAATCCAGTCATCAACCGCCCCGCCAAACAGGCCATAGCAGATCGCGGCAGCGGATGTCGTGTTGCCGATTCCCATCTCACCCAGAATCAAGAGATCGGCTGCCTGATCAATTGAACTCCAGCCAACACCAAAGGCTGCGACTGTCTCCTCGACTGACATGGCCGGAGCCTCACTGAAGTCGTTTGTGGGAGTCTCGAGCTGGAGCGGGACGACATTCAGGGTGCCCCCGATCATGGCAACCAGTTGATTGATTGCCGCTCCCCCTGCATCAAAATTGGCCACCATCTGCGCGGTGACATCAGCAGGGTATGCCGAAACACCGCGGGCGGCAATACCGTGGTTGCCGGCAAAGATGACAGTCTGGATTTTCTCAATCCGCCTTCGGTCAGGGTGCCAGGATCTGTACCAGATTGCGAGGTCTTCAAGTCGGCCAAGCGAGCCCGGGGGCTTGGTCAGAGCGGTATTGCGCTCACCGGCCCGCCGGGCGGCACCGATGTCTGCAGAGGGTTTGTTCCGACAGCGTTCATGGACCTCTGCAAGGGATGCAGGGGGGCGCTGGATTCGAGTCATTCCCATCGTAACCTCCGGAAAGGAATCAGGCCATGAGTCCGTCAAGCATTATTTTGACAGCCAGCATGCCCGGGTCATCAAGTCCAATGGACGCATCGCCATACATCCGTGCCCGTCCAAGCCCGGCAGGACGCTGGCGAAATCCTTCCAGAGTCCGATCGACAGAGATGCGGGCCGCCCTGGCGATCTCTTCACGCTCAGCGAGATCAGCAGTGGCTGCTGCCAGAGCGTCAAGGACATCCAGCACGCTTTTTTGCCCCAACTCACCGCGACCCCTGGCCATCATGGCATCCCGTGCTGCGGCAAGAAGACCTGAGATCTCGGTCATTTCAATGCTCTCCCTGCCTTTGGCAGCTCTGGCCGCAGCCATCAAACCCGTGGCGAGCAGTGTCCCGTATGAGGACGCGGAGACCCGCTGAAAGGCCTTCGAGAGAACCATGAATGCGCGACCGAGATCATCCGTGGGCAACTCCGCAGAATCAGCCTCAGCCCAGCCATTGGCCAGCGTGATCCCGAGATCGCCATCGCCAAGTTTCCCATCCTGCGCGTTCAACGTATCCTTGGCGGCCGCGGTCGCTGCCGCCAGTCGCCGGGTCGCCCGGACCAGATCGTGACAATCAAGAGTCATGTGAGATCGTGCTGGACCCAGAAGGCGCAGTGGCAGGGTTTCCTGAGAAGATTTTCAAGCTCATCGTCAAGCTTGCAGAGTGTTATGGTCGCCCCGGTCATCTCCATGGATGTGGCATAGCGCCCGATCAATGGCATGGAGATCACCACCCCGTCACCATCCAGCCGATCCTTGGCGCGTCGGTACATGATATAGAGTTCCTCCGGCGGTGTCGCTCCGAGGGAGTTGACCATGATCGAACAGCGATCACCGTGTTTCAATGGCATATCAGCCAGCAGACGATCCATCATCTCATCGGTGATGGCGTCTGCCGGTTTCAGCGTATCCCGCCAGATCCCGGGTTCACCATGGAGTCCCATGCCCATCTCCATTTCGTCCTCACCAATCATGAAGGTCGGCTTGCCGGCCTGGGGAACGGTGCAGGGCGTGAGAGCCATGCCGATCGAGCGGCAATTATCCGCCGTCCGCTGGGCAATCCCGGTCACGTGAGCCAGATCGCCCATCGCTTCTGCACAGGCTCCGGCAATCTTGAAGGCGTAGACCATGCCACCCGTTCCCCGGCGCTTGGCGGCCTCTTCGGGTGGCGCCGAGACCACATCATCGGCCAGCAGAACCGTTGTTGATTCAATGTCATCCTCAAACTCAACCGTTTCACCGGCCATGTCGAAGTTCATGACATCGCCACCATAATTGCCGTAGAGCCGGAGCACGCCGGCCCCTCCGTGTGCGACCCGCATGCAATCAGCCATCTGATCAGCTGATGGTGAGGCAAAGACATCGCCGACAGCCACGGCATCAAGCAGACCATGACCAACATAACCTGCAAAGACAGGCAGATGCCCGGACCCGCCGCCTGATACGATTCCAACCTTGCCCTCTTTGGCCCCGCCTGGACGCGCAACGACGCGCGGATGGGGCAGGGAATAGGCATCAGGATGGGCCGCAATCAGCCCATCAAGCATTTCATCGACAAAATCTGTGGGATCATTGAGGATTTTTTTCATGACGAATCTCATTGGGGAAGGATGCCCGCCCCACATGGAACTGTGGGGCGGGCCATGATGCCGGCATCAGTCAGCCGACACAGATGATCGATCCGGTTCCGTCCTGTCGCCGGACTATATCTTGTAACCGAGGGACCGGGCGCCGTCGAGGAAGTTCCTGTACTGGGACTTCTGCTCATCGATGCCGAGTCTCTGCACAATCTGAACCCACTCCTCGGCGGCTTCATCAAGCGCCTGTTGTGAAGTCAACTCGCCGCTGATCGCCTTGGAGATATTTCGACCAAGCGCATCGGCATACTCGGGTGCACCCTCCCAGAAGAACTGCGGATAGCCGACCTCAATATTCGCCAGACCGGCATCAAGATGATTCCGGGCCCGTCCAAATGACTGGAAAATCCCGTCATTGACAGTCCAGAGTTCATTCGTTTCCCGTTGCGGATTGGGCTCGATATACATCTGCGCCGAGGCATCGGTGTAATGCGATCTGCCAAACGGATCGGAACCGCAGAACGGATCAGCGACAATACGGTCGGAATAGTCCGGGTGCGACATCCTGTAGATGAAGTAGAAGGCGGCATCCTTGACATCCTGGGGCAGGTTCTTGGGAATCGATGCTGTCCGACACCATAGCGAGATCGCACGGTGCTGCACGCTGCCGTCGTCCATTGGCCACCCGGGGACAATCGCGGCACCCTGGTCTTCGGCAAGCTCGACACCCTGCTGCTGTACCGTGAACTCTGCCAGATCAATCCACCAGATACTCATGACATCCGAGCCGGACTGCCACCGCTGAATGGTCGTTCCGATGTCCATTGCCTCGGCACCCGGAGGCCCGAACCTGATGATCTCGCGATACATGTCAAGGGCTTCAGCCGCCTTGCCCTGATTGATGACAGGGTTCATGTTTTCATCAAAGTAGTTCACGCCCGCGGACGCGGCGATGTCCATCCAGAATCCCCAGCCGAAATTTGGCGGATTGACCACCATGGATGTCCCGTAGATGCCCTGACTGGAGAGCTCTTCCGTGAAGAACTGGGTGCAATCAAGGAACTCGGGCCAGGTTCTGGGAACCTCAAGTTCGCGCTGGAATCGTGTCGAGAATTTCCTTTGCAGTTCGGGATTGTTGAAGTGCTGGTTGCGGTAGTGGAAGACGTGAATGTCACCGTCAAGCATCAGTCCGACGGTGTCACCGTTCCATTTCGTGTAGAACTCCCGATAGGCCGGCATCACCCAGTCGAGATACGCTTGGGTTCCTTCATATTCTTCAAGATACGGATCAAGCGGCTCCAGCTGCCCGGTCGCGGCAAAGGCGCCGAAGTAGAGGCAGGGGTACTGCACAAAGTCAAAACGGGGATTCCGCGAAAGCAGCTGCGGCAGGATCTTGGCCACCGCATCGCCGCCTTCATAGATTTCCCGGCTTTCAATGCCGACGCCGGCTTCCGCCATGATGTGATCCGAAAGCCAGAGCGGGGCATGCAGCCAGTTCGAGTCCTGAAAGTATTTCAGCCCGATATAATTGAAGAGCTTCTTGCCGGGAGGCACGCTTTCCATGCCCCAGCCCATCCGACCGGGCAATGCCGTGCCCGCAGCAGCGGCCCCGGCACCCATCGCAATATTCTTCATGAACTTGCGCCGGGTCCATTCCTTCATCATTCCCATCACTCTTCCTCCTTCGCTGTTGATCTTCACACATCCTGCCCCACCGGGCATGCGGTCACCCCATCAGGGCCTCTGATTCAGGATCGAAAACCATGATGGAATCCGGACTATAATCAAGTTGGACCGTTTCTCCAACCCCTGCCCGCACTTCGGGCGGCGCGAGGCATTGAAACCGGGCTGAACCGTTTGTCACCGTCAGCATTGAACGCTCGCCGAGATACTCGTTGATGGCCACCCGTGCCTGCAGCGCCCCTTGAGATTGGGACAGATGCAGGGATTGCGGCCGGATGCCGGCAATGACTGCTGATCGGCCGGATTCCATCACCGCCTGTGCCATGGCGGGGCCCGGGGTGAGTCTGATATCCGAGTCGGGGACGACGAGCACCGGACGATCCTTCCCGATCCGGACTTCCGCCTTGAAGAAATTCGTTGGTGGCTCGCCGATAAAGTCGGCAACGAACACATTGGTCGGACGGTTGTACAGCGTATTGCGATCACCAACCTGCTGCATTCGTGCATCTGACATCACCGCCACCCGGTCTGCAAGTGCCAGCGCCTCCACCTGATCGTGGGTCACGTAAACAATCGTGCGACCGAGTTCGCGATGGAGACGTTTGAGATCGAACATCATCTGGAATTTGAGATGGGCGTCGAGATGACTCATGACCTCGTCGAGAATGAAGACGGACGGATCCCGGATCAGTGCACGCCCCAGCGAAACACGCTGCTGCTGACCACCGGACAGTTCCGGGGGGGTGGCACCGAGAATATCCGTGATCTGGAGGATTTCGGCGATCTCCCGGCTTTTCCTCCGCCGCGTCGCTGCATCAAGACCACGCACCTCAAGCGGGAAGGCAAGATTTTCCTCAACGGTGAAATTCGGGTACAGGGCGTAGGTCTCGAATGCCATGGCAACATTCCGGCCCTGCGGCTCACGATGCGTGACGGACACCCCGTCAAAGAGGATTTCACCCGACGACACCGACTCAAGGCCAACGATCATCCGGAGCGTTGATGTCTTCCCGCACCCCGATGGCCCAAGCAGGGCGACAAATTCACCATCGGCGATATCCAGGTCAAGATCCTGAACGGCATGGACGGAATGAGACCCGCTTCCGTAGATCTTGTTCAGTGATTTGAGCTCGACTCTCGCCATCAGTCGCCCACCGCCAGATTTTTCTCGGTCACAGCATCAAAATAGAACAGCTGATCAAGGTCGAGGGTCAGGGTCACTGTCTCACCCGAGTGATAGGTCATTTCAGGATCCGTGACAGCTGTCATTCGAACACCCTCACAGCGCACCAGCATGATCCCCAGCGTCCCCAGCGGCTCGTAGATATCAATATCGGCCCTGAGTGTCAGACCCCTTGTGTCATCATGACCGGGCCGCAGGTATTGCGGGCGCAGTCCGAGAATGACCTGCCTCCCCTGCAGTTTCTCAAGCAGGGGGCGGGCAAAATCCGTCACCGGCAGGCGCAATGTCCCCTCTTCGGACTGCAGGCAGGGCCCGTCATCATCAATGATGCGTGCAGGAATGACATTGATTGTCGGCTGGCCGAGATGCTCGGCCACTGCCAGCGTCTGCGGGCGCTCAAAGAGATCGCGCGGCGCACCGATTTGCACGAGTTTGCCACCCGCGCCCATCACGCCGATGCGATCACCGAGCGACAGCGCTTCAGCATAGTCATGCGTCACATAGACCGTGGCAACCTTACGCAGGTCCTCAAGCGTGTGAAACTGCGTCCGCAACTCATGACGAATCTTGGCATCAAGATGACTGATGGGTTCATCGAGCAGGAAGACCTCGGGGTCGGCAACCAGGGTGCGACCAAGTGCGGTGCGCTGCTTCTGTCCACCGGATATCTCACCCGGTCGGCGCTCAAGAAGGTGGTCGATCCTGAGGAGTTTCGCGGTGGCCAGGATTCGCCGATCACGCTCCCTGACGGGCAGGCGCCGCGCCCGCAGGGGGCTGGCCATATTTTCATAGACCGTGAGATGCGGATACAGGGCATAACTCTCAAATGTCATGGCAATGCTGCGCCGATAGGGCGGGATGCCGGTGAGATCCCTGCCGCCAACGACAACCCGACCGGCATCCGGAGTCTCAAGACCCGAGATCAGGCGCAGGAGGGTGGTCTTGCCAATGCCCGATGCACCGACGATGACGAAAAACTCACCTTCCTCAACCGTGAAGGACAGCTCATCAATGACGGGAAATTCCCACCCCTTGCAGATTCTCTCGACCTCGAGACGTGCCATCAGCCCTTGACCACACCAAGAGAGAGTCCGCGAACCATGTAGCGCCTGAGCAGGATAAACAGCACGACGGGGGGAATCATGGCAATCAGGGAAAACGCCATTTGCAGGTTCCAGAGTGTCTGGGAGCCGTGCGTGAATGTCGGGATCACGATCGTGTATGTGCGAACGGCGGTCCCGACAAAAAGGTTTGCAAAAAGATACTCATTCCATGCGAAGATCCAGCACAGCATCGCAACTGAAATCATGCCGGGCAGCACCAGGGGCAGCGTGACTTTCACAAATGCCCTGAGCGGTGTCCAGCCATCAAGATAGGCCGCTTCCTCAAGCTCGACCGGTGCATCACGAAAAAAGACCATCATCAACCATGTGGCCAACGGGAGGTTGAAAACAAGATAGAGAAGGATCAGTGATATATGACTGTCCGTTCCCCAGGGTGTGATGTCAAACAGAAAGAACATCGGGACAAGGATGGCGACCGGAGGAAACATGCGATTGGACAGAATCCAGAAAGCGAGATTTTCACCCCCGGCCTGACGCGGAAATCGGGCAAAGGCATATCCGGCCAGTGATCCCAGAAAAAGTGCCAGCGCGGTGTTGCATGTGGCAATGATAAAACTGTCAATCAGCGCATTGAAGTTTGTTCTCTCGGCAAAAACACCCAAAAAGTTTGCGGGCTGCCAGTCCTGCGGCCAGAAGGTGGGGGTGGTAAGATTGGTCTCGGCCGCCGTCTTGAACGCCGTGATGGTCATGAAATAGAGTGGAAACAGCGTGAAGGCCAGCCAAAGCACCAGGAAAGCGATGAAGAGGATTCTGACATAACGCCACGCATCCTTCGGCCGTGCCGTGGATGCATGCCGGGAAGAGGTTTCACCCATCGTCATGCCGGACCACCCCGTCTCATGCGAACCCCCGGGCCTTCATGACCCGCTTCATGTATTTGAGGAAGAGGGTGATGATCACGGCCGAAATGATGAAGACGATTATGGCATAGGCTGCGGCCTCGCCGATCGCAAACTCGCGGATACCGCGCTGAAAGGCAATATAGGTTGGCAATTCTGATGACTGTGCCGGCCCGCCACTGGTCATGACGAAAACCAGATCAACAAACTTGAAAGCGTCCGTAAACCGCAGGATGAAGGCGATGGCGATGACTTCCTTCAGCATCGGCAGCGTGATCCGCCGCAAGACCTTCCACTGGCTGGCTCCATCCACGCGGGCTGCCTCATAAACCGCAGGTGGCAGTGAAACCCGACCGGAGTAGACAATCAGCAGCGGCAGCGCGACCCAGTTCCACGTATCAGCGAGTATGATCGACCACAGGGAAACACCGGCATTGAACCATTCGATATGCTCCTGGATCAGTCCGAGGTTCAGCAGGGCCTGATTGACCGCCCCATTCGAGGGTGTGAGCAGAAACCGCCACACCACACCGACGATCGATGGAGGCAGCATCATTGGCAGAACGAGGAGAATCAGG